>DAOPKR010000138.1:3044-10864 GCA_035391305.1 Draconibacterium sp. | reverse complement strand
TCCAACCCGACAAAACATAAACAACTTCAGTAGCTTCATTTAAATTGAAAGTTGAAAAAATATATTTTTCTGATAAATTCCTGATATATTTTGGTGAAAATATTCCGTCGGCCGACCCAAAATAATCAAGTGATAACAACAGGTCAGCATTTGTAGAATCAGCAATTTTCTGAATATCATCTTTTGAATATAAGCCAAATTCAGGATCGATAAGTTTTGTTTTCGATTTAAGTGAATCAGAATTTGAGAGGTTTTTTAAAAATTTTGTGAATTGGAAAGCTTCTTTATTTATTTGAATCTGCGTTGTCGTGTCACTGGGTTCAATCAACCTGAATTGCTCAAAAACAAGCGAATCATCCAACCCAATTTCAGAGTAATTCATTGGTTCAAGCTCGTAAACTGAATCGAAATACTGGTGGTTTTTTAATTGAGAAACAAAATTCTGAAAGTAGATTTCCGAAGCAACACTATCCAAATTTGATTTATCCTTTAATGTTTCATTATCTTCAACATAATCGGAAAAATAGGGATTGAATGCGATATTCGCGTTGTTGTACCTTACTGCAACAGTTTTAAAATTCTGAGGCAGTATTACTTTCCCCGGCACTACAATTTCAAGTTTCAGGGTTGAGGTGTTGCTTAAAGAGTAGCAACTTTGCAGAATTACAGGAATTATAAGAAAAAGTATCAGTTTGGAAAAACGCAACATGTTACATGTTATTTAATCGTTCCACCTCCCTTTTCCTTTGCAGCAGCACTTTTTGGTATGCTGATATTCTTTTCAAATCTTCTTTGCTGCGGTAGTCGGCAGCAATTTGCTGTGCAGCGGTGATCCATTGAATTGCTGTGTCCAGGTCATCTTTCATTTCGTAGGCCAGTGCCAGGTTGTAACGCGCGTTGATGGCCATTTTCCCGTTTTTGTCGGCTGCATAACGTTTCCAAAGCATAATTGCGTTGTCCCAGTCGCCTTTTACAAGGTATTTTTCGGCTGCTTCAAAATCAGGCAGTGGTGGGATTGAATACATCCGTTTTACCGATTCCCACGAAGCAAAAAAACGTTTTGAATAATTTTCGCCGGCCATTTGCGCGGCTATTTTTAGTGCAGTTAAACGGGGTGGCAATTTTGTGTTTTTCTGGTAATTTCCGTTTGCATCGTTTGCATTCCAGAACAAGGTGTCGATCATTGATTTTCGTTCGATGATTTTTTTTGCGGCAGGATCGTAAACCGCCCAAACACTTGCGGTTATTACATCACGCGGTTTTGGAACCCCTGGTTCTGCTGTATATTCAGAAAAGAAATAGGAAAAAGTTTCGAGAGAAATTACAAGGTCGGTTTCGGTTTCGGAAGTAAGTTTATTGATAAGGCCGAAGTCGATTGCCGGGAGTTTTGCACCTGAATGTGGTTTAAAAACTTCTGGAAAAATATGAATCCGGTTGTAAACATTTTTGTTTTTCAGGTTGAGCGCCAACTCGTTTAAACAATAACTTGTTAAAATGCTGTCGAGGTTTTCAGGGTCGCCTTTTGCTTTTCGCAGTAAATTATCGTCTTTAAAATAATGTTGCAGCGTATCGTTTGAATACTTGAAATTTCGCGAAATCAGTGCAATATTTTCAACATTTACAGGAACATTGATTGCACCCGGTTTATAAACGTCAATCGGATATTCTTTGTAAACTGTGCACGAAGTTGTGGCGATTGCCAGAACTAAAAACCAGAATGTTAAGCGTTTCATGGTTATTGATTTAATTCGTTTTTTCTGCGCTTCAGTGTTTCCAGATAATTGTAGGTGTTGATGCGGTACATGCTTTCATACGATTTCAGCGCCCACTCAATTGCCAAATCAAGGTCACCCAGCATTTCGTAGCCAAGTGCAATATTAAATTCGGCTTTACTTTTTACCGATTTCGATTTTGCATTTTCGGCGGTATCTTTCCACAGTTTTATTGCTGTTTCCCACTGGTTTGAATTCACAAGCGGTTCAGCCTGTTTCATGTTTGCATCGCCCATAGTAAAATAGCTCCTTCTTTCGGGCCGCCATTTTGTACTTATTTCGTTTGAGAGGCCGAGTGCAATTGCAATGCCTGTTTCAGTAAGCGCGGTTTTTACGGGTGTGAAACGGCTAAAAAGCGCGTTAAGTGTATAATCGGCATCTTCCCAGTAAAGTGTGTCGCGCATTAGCTGGCGTCGGATTACTTTCTCTGTTCGGGGGTCGTAAACCCTGAAAATCGCTTCATACGAAATCTGCATTTGTGCTTCGGCATAACTCACAAAACTGTTACTTCCGGGTTCGAACGTACTGTTTTTATCATAGTTGGTTGAAACGCGCATTTTCAGATAATCGAGAGATAAAACAGCGTCAGTTTTGAATGTATCGCAAAGCATTTTTACTTCGTCCCAGGGCATTTCCCTTGTGATAAATGCATTTTTCTCGAAATCCAGAAACCGGTTTTCAGGTATTACAAAATCATATCTTCCCGATTCAAAAAGCAGTTCTCCCAGTGCTTTTAGAGTTGTGTCAACTGCCTGAATGTCGTTGATGATTGTATCATAGTCAAATTGCTGCAGGTAAAAAAGTTTCTGTAACGAATCGGCTTTCAAATTGGTATAGCTGTCGTCAACAATGCGTGCAACAAGCAATAAACTCTGGATATTTGAAGGCAGCTCTTTTTGTGATTTTTGCGGGATCTCAATAAACAAAGGCTTTGTTGAAACGCATGAAAACGAAATTACTATCAGTAAAAACACTGAGATATAAATTGCAGCTTTTTTGTAAAGATTATTCACGTTTCAAAAAATTAGTAAATACCCCAGAACTTTCTCAAAAACCATTCCACACTTAACAATAATAAAACAACAAAAAACAACCATTTCAAGTTTAGCATTTCGTTAATCATTTCCTGAAAATAGCTTGTAGCTTTCAGGTGGTTGTTGTTTTTTAGTTCTGAAATTAATTTTTCGATTTCATCGGGCTGGTAAAACCTGCCGCCGCTTTGTGCTGACAACTGATACAAAAGATTATGATTTGCACGTAAATCGAGGTTTTCGAAATTTACAGGTGTAATTGTAAACCGTCCGGTTTCGTTAAAGGTTTTGTCGCCAATGGTAACTTCGGCCGAAAAAGTGTAGTCTCCGGAGGGCAGGTGTCCCGCGTTTAAAAAATAATCGCTTCCCTGGATATCAAACGTATATTCAAACTCTTCATTATTTGAATTTTGGATCTTAATTTTTATTTCCTCATTATTTACCTTCTCAAAAACGTCGTTATAAACTTCGGCCCTGAAAACTATTTCGTCGGTTTCAGCATAAACGGGTTTAAAGTCAATAATGAAATTGTCTTCATTTTGGCGTAACGCAAGGTATTGCACCAATTGATTTACCAATTCGTTGAAAAGCGCCTGGTTTTGATCGATATAGTAATTGTACAAGCGCCAGCGCCAGATTCCTTCGCCAAAAATAAAACCAGTTTTGCGGCCATTTAAAGTTCCTGTAGCAATCAGCGGTTTCGTGGTTTCAATGTTCATTATTTTTTGGTAGAAAAGCGGGGTGAAGCCGGCTTCAAGTTCATAGTCGGCAAATGAAACCTGCAGTGGCGGAAACTGTGAAACGATTTCTTTTAAATCATCACTCAGGTTAAATGTTGCATACGAAGGATTTAAAGCAGCCTGTGCCTCCTCACCCGAACCGGCCAGCGGCGTAATTGTTGCACCCTGCGCCAGTGCATTCAATTGTGGCAGAAATGTTTTATTGCCAACAATAAATAAAACAGGGATTCGGTTACCCTGTGCATTTTTTACAATCTCGGCAGCCGATTTTCCCGCTGTTGGCAACTGGTTCAAAATAATCAAATTGAAATCAGAAAAGTTTGACGGGTAAGGTTCTTCCGTAAAAACCGAAACGTCGTAAGTTGTTTGTAAATCGAGTGTGTTTTTTATAGCGCCAATATCGGGGTGCGGGCCGTCTGAAAGAATGAGTATTTTTTGTTTCTGTTCAAGAACGTTAATTACAAAACCTGCCTTGTTGTTTTTAATATTTCTTTCGTTTTCAACAATTTCGGTTTTAACTGAATAATGTTTCAACCCAGCCGAACCGGCATCAAGAATGAAATTCTGCGTGAAAAAATAGTTCTGGTTTGGTGGTGTAACAATTACGCTTGCCAGTTCATTATTATCCTGAACTACCGAAAGCCGAATAGAATTTCCTTTCAGTTTCGAAAACTGTGCATCAATTTCAACCGGGAATTTGTTCCCCGAAAACGAAGTTCGATTTACCCTGATATCCTGAATTCGCGAATCCACCACTTCTGTAGTATCGCCAAATCCAATCGTAAAAACAGGGAAATTTACTTCATTCAAAAGGTTTAGCGGATTTTTTCCCTGGTTGTTTATACCATCGCCAACCAAAATTAGTGCACCGATATTCTCGTTAAAATGGTTGTTGACCACTGTGCTTATTAATTCGCTGTAACCGGTTTTCTTTTCGCTGAAATTAAGTTCATTTAAACGTTTTGCCTTTTCGCCAAACGAATATTCCAGTACCGAGTATTCTGTTGAAAGCTCATCGTTTATTTTTTTCCTGATACTGGCAATTTCGCTTGTAACATTTATCGAATCGGGGTTCGAAACAATAGAACTTGAATTATCCCAGGCTGCAATAATCAGTGGGTTTCGGGTAATTTTTTTAAGGGTCTTGATAAAGGGCGACAAAAGCAAAAATGCTATAACAAAAAACGAAAGGAAGCGCAAAGTCATTAAAATTCTGACCTGATTTTTACCCAGTTCACTGTTTTCCCTGTTCCTGAAATAAAGAAAAAGCGACACTCCAAAAGCCGCCACTATTGCGGCCAGCAGGAAAAAGAACCAATATTTTACGCCGAATGAAATCAATGGATACTGTTTTTAATGAGGCGGTAAATATACACAACTACTTTTTTTTAATGGCTATTAATGTGTAATATTACAGCCGATTTTAAGCCCTTCAGGGTTTCTTTTATTAAATTGATTTATTGTGTAATACGAATTATTAGTAATTATTGAAAATGAGAATAATAGTTTTTCTTTTTGTAATAATCGGGTTCACTGTTTCAGCCCAAAAATCAAATCCCGAAATCACGGTTAAAGAGTTAAAGGAAAATATCGGTTATCTGGCGTCAGATGAGTTGAAAGGCCGCAAATCCGGCGAACCCGGAGAATTAATGGCTGCAGAATATATTCGCGAAAAATTTAAAAATGCAGGGCTTGAATTGTTGTTCGACAATGGATTTCAAAATTTCGGGCTTGTAACTTCGGCCGAAATAGGCCCGGGAAATAAGTTGACTGTTAACGGAACCGGTTTTGAAGTTGAAAAGTCATTTCTACCTTATGCTTTTTCCGCAAATACCACTGTTTCGGCTGGTGTTGTTTTTGCAGGTTACGGACTGGAAGTTAACCGCGATACATTACAATGGGATGACTACAAAGGTGTTGACGTTAGCGGGAAATGGGCGCTTGTATTACAGGGCGACCCTGATTTGGAAAATGCACAAAGTCCGTTTATCGAATTTTCATCGGAGCGCTCAAAAGCGCTTAATGCTGCGGATAACAATGCTGCGGGATTGATTTTGGTTGCGGGCAAAAAATTCAGGGAAAAGGATGAACTTGCATCATTGGTTTTTGATAAAAACAGTGCCAGATATGCTATTCCTGTTATTGAAATTACACGTGAAACTGCAAATAAAATACTTGGTGGCAAAACTACAATTGAAGCGCTTGAAACTGAAATTGACAGTTTGCAAAAAACAATTAGTGTGATAACCAATGCAACTGTTTCAGCAACAACAAATGCAATACAAAAGGAAGCCGAAACACGGAATGTGGTGGCGTTGCTTCCCGGAAATGATAAAAACCTGAAAAACGAATATATTGTTGTTGGGGCACATTTCGATCATCTTGGAATGGGTGGCCCGGGTTCAGGTTCGCGGGCAACCGATACAATTGCCGTGCACAACGGCGCTGATGATAATGCTTCGGGAGTTGCTGCAATTATTCAACTGGCCGAAAAGCTGGCAGCCGAAAAGAATAACAAGCGGAGTATAATTTTTGCATCTTTTAGCGCCGAAGAAATGGGGCTGGTTGGTTCAAAAGCTTTTATAAACAAACCACCGGTTGAAACCGAAAAAATGGTGGCCATGTTTAATTTCGATATGGTTGGACGATTGGATAAAACTTCAAATGTATTGAGTATTGGTGGTTCGCAAACTTCGAAGGAAAGTGAAAAGTTGATGACAGATTTGAATACAGGTTTCGAACTTGCATTTGCACCCGAAGGAGTTGGTCCGTCGGACCATGCGTCGTTTTATCTGCAAAATATTCCTGTGTTTTTTATTTCAACCGGCGCGCACCCCGATTACCACACACCCAACGACGATGCAGAATTTATAAATTACGAAGGCACAAAAAAAGTGGCCGAATATGCAGTTCGTTTAATCGAAAATGTTGCAAACCGCGAAACGGATTTAACATTTCAGGAAGCCGGGCCAAAATTTCAACGCAGCCGGGGCGGCAGGTATAAAGTTACTTTGGGCGTGATGCCTGATTTTGCGGGAGTTGAAAAACGTGGTTTACGGATTGATTCGGTAACAAAAGGTAAACCTGCCGATAAAGCAGGAATGAAAAAAGGAGATATTATTACAGCTATAGAAGGAAAAAAAGTTGGGGGGATACATGATTATATGAGCCGTTTGCAGACCCTCGAAACCGGGCAGCAAATTTCAGTTGATATATTACGTGATGAAAAACCAACTGTTTTAATAGTTCAGCTTTAAAATATGAGGAAAATATCCGCAATAATTCTGCTCCTGATAATTTCTGTGAATGTTGTTTTTTCGCAGGTTTACAAATTTGATAAGAGCAGTTTTGTTTACAAGGAAATTGATGGGATTTCCCTCAAAATGACAATGTATAAACCACAGGTTTCATCAATAGTCAGGTTGCCGGCCATAGTTTTTTTCTTTGGCGGAGGTTGGGTAAGTGGCGACCCTTCTCAATTTGAATTGCAGGCCGAATATCTGGCAACCCGCGGAATGGTTGCTTTTTGCGCTGACTACCGCACTCAGTCGCGACATTCCACAACTCCTTTCGAAAGTGTGATGGATGCAAAATCTGCCATTCGTTACCTGAAAACCCATGGTGATGAATTAGGAATAGATACTGGCAAAATTGTAGCTTCGGGTGGTTCAGCCGGTGGACATTTGGCTGCCTGTACAGCTGTTATTAAAAACATTAACGAAGCAACTGATGATTTATCGGTTTCTCCGGTTCCAAAGGCGCTTGTACTTTTTAATCCGGTTCTGGATACAGGTAAAAAAGGTTATGGAAGAGAAAAGTTTGATGGACGTGAATTCGAGCTTTCTCCGGTACACCATATCACGGCTTCGGTCCCAACTACTTTAATCATGCACGGAATGGCTGACAAAACTGTACCTTATGAAAATGCAGTGAGGTTTAATTATCTGATGAAACAGCAGGGGAACAAAAGCATTTTGGCTGGATATAAAAAGCAGGATCACGGCTTTTTTAATTACAGCAAAAGCCCGAAATATTTCAAAAAAACACTTTCGAAAACCGAAACTTTTCTTGAAGAACAGGGTTTGTTGCGCGGCGAAAGCTGGTTGCGCGGATATTGCAAAAAGCTGGATGATTAATTTTAATACAGTTTTAAGAAAAAAATTGCCGGACACATTAAATTCTGAATAATTTACTTTAACCTCGATCTTTATTAGCAAAAAACTTTCAACATTAATCACAAATGTTTGTTAAGAGAAGTAACTTTTAAAAATTACTAT
>DAOPKR010000138.1:0-2944 GCA_035391305.1 Draconibacterium sp. | reverse complement strand
TTTCAACATTAATCACAAATGTTTGTTAAGAGAAGTAACTTTTAAAAATTACTATTATGAGTTACTATTTCAACAAAATTTTAAAAAATATAAGTTTCGAAGAAGCAATCGAAAAAGTTACTGCTGAATTGAAAAATGAAGGTTTTGGTGTACTCACTGAAATTGACGTGAAAGAAACCTTAAAAAAGAAAATCGACGTTGATTTTAAAAAGTACAAAATATTGGGTGCCTGCAATCCGCATTTTGCGCACAAGGTTTTAACAAAAGAAGATAAAATTGGTGTTTTTCTTCCGTGTAATGTAGTTGTTGAAGAGCACGAAAATGGCGAAGTTGAAGTTTCTGCAGTTGACCCGATTGCTTCAATGTTGGCCATTGAAAACAAGGGAATTGAGGACTTGGCCAAAGAAGTTCAGCAAAAGTTAAAGAGAGTTGTTGAAAGTTTGGGGTAAGTTTTTGTAATTGCGCATTGGTTTCAATTACAGAGATAGTTTATTGAATTATTATTTGCCCGGTAAATGCTTCTTTATCTGAATTTCAGTGAGGAAACGTGTCATCAAACTCTTTAATTCACAACCACTATTTTATTAAGTCCAACCCCGCAACCGGTAATAAGTGAGCGCCACAATTTCCCTGGCAATTAAAATTTCGTATTTCAGGTGGTTCCAGAGTTGGTAACGGGCATTGATACTTTTTCCTACGTCGGGAACTCCCTTTTTATTTCCGCCCAAATCATCGTCATTGAATGACAAATCGGCTTCAAGCGCATTTTCGAAAGCGGGTAGGGCATTAACTTTTTCAAATCCCACTTTCTGAAAACTTAAAACCGAACGTCGCATGTGTTCAGGCGAAGTAACAAGTAAAATGGGGGTTTGCAATGTTATTCTTTTTTTGCAGTTTAAAGCCTGGGCTCGGGTGTTGGTTGCTTCATGTTCAAATGCAATTTTGTCGGGGTTAACACCTCTCATAATCAGTTCACGTTTAACAATTTGAGGCGTGCTCAAACTGTCTGATATTTCTCCCGGGATTGCAATTAACACCGTTGCTTCGGGGAAAGATTTTGCGGCTTTTTCAACATACCAGCTGCGCATTAAATTACTTTGGCTTGGCATACCGCCACCACCCATCATTATTATATATGTTGGTTTCCATTTCATTTCCGATTTGCTGGTTCCAAGCCAGTGATAACCCCAGTAAGGTTGTTCGGTCAATGCAAACACAACGCAACCTGAAAAGAAAAGGCCAATAACAACCAATATATTTCTGAGGATCTTTAAAAAATAGATACTTTTGACTTTGATAGCAGTTTTGGTCATCGCTAAATTTTTGTGATGATAAAAGTACGATTAATCCCTTTTCTTTTATATTTAATTTTTGAACTTTTAAATATTACAAATTTGAAAACTTCGGATAAAAACGAGATTATACAGCTTTTTGAGAGCTATTTTAACGAAAAAGCGGAAAGCGTTGAAATGCTTCCGGTTTCGGGTTCGTACCGCGAATATTGCAGGTTAAAAAGTTCGACCCGCACGGTAATTGGCGCATTCAATTCTGACGTAAAAGAAAATACTTCTTTTCTGTCGTTCACAAGTCATTTTATTAAAAATGATATTCCTGTTCCCGAAGTTTATACGGTAAGTTCCGATTTAAAGCGATATTTGCTTGAAGACCTGGGAAACACAACACTTTTCGACTATTTAAGCACAGTTAGGGAGAAGGAAGGATTTTCAGAGAATATTATTTCTGAATATAGAAAAGTATTGAAAGAACTTCCAAAAATTCAAATCGTTGCCGGGAAAAATCTTGATTACTCAGTTTGTTACCCGCGGGCTGCTTTCGACAAAACTTCGATGATGTGGGATTTGAACTATTTCAAATACTATTTTCTAAAACTTGCCAAAATTCAGTTTGATGAACAAGCGCTCGAAGATGACTTCCAGGTGTTTAGCGAATATTTATTAAGTGCTGATTCAAACTTTTTTCTTTACCGCGATTTTCAGTCACGAAATGTGATGCTAAAAAACGACAGGGTTTATTTTATCGATTACCAGGGTGGTCGGCGAGGTGCGCTGCAATATGATCTGGCATCGTTGCTCTATGATGGAAAGGCTGATATTCCGGAAAGTATAAGGCAGAAACTGTTTGATTTTTACGTTACTGAACTCAAAAAATACATTCCTGTTAATGATGCCGATTTTGCAGCTTATTATAAGGGTTTTGTCTTGATCAGAATTATGCAGGCAATGGGTGCTTATGGTTTTCGGGGATTTTACGAGAAAAAGGAACATTTTCTGAAAAGTATTCCGTTTGCATTGAAAAATCTTGAGTTTTTGTTGCAGCGTGCAGAACTTCCGGTTGAATTGCCTGAGCTTTTTAGTGTTTTAAACCAGTTGATTCATTCTGAAGTTTTAAAGGAAATTGGCCGGACAAAAAGCAATTTAACGGTAACTGTAACAAGTTTCTCGTATAAAAACGGTTATCCTGTTGATCCTTCTGGAAATGGGGGTGGGCATGTTTTCGATTGTCGTGCTATCAACAACCCGGGACGTTATCCTGAATACAAAAACCTGACAGGTAAAGATTTGGAAGTTCAGGAGTTTTTGGAGCAAAAGTCTGAAATTGCGATTTTTCTGAATGCCGCAAAAATGTTAATCGACCAATCGGTAAAAACATATCTCGAACGAAAGTTTTCAAATCTCTCGGTAAGTTTTGGCTGCACCGGCGGACAGCACCGCTCTGTATATTCGGCAGAGAAAATTGCGGAGCACCTCAAGAACAATTTTCCTGTAAATGTTGTTCTTAACCACCGGGAACAACAAAATATTTAATGGGTAAAAAAGCTTGCAAAAAGAAAAATTTCGAGGACAAAAAGGATGCAAAATATGAATGTAAAAAATGCGGTGCAAAGGTGCTGAATGAAGATAAAGTTTGTAAGCCGGAGAAGTTA
>DAOPKR010000137.1:9381-10922 GCA_035391305.1 Draconibacterium sp. | reverse complement strand
TATCCCGAAGTTATTATACTTTTTCTCCAATTTTTTAACCTTGTTATTTTACAATATAACTGTCAGGGAAACTTTTTCAATTGAAATTTTTTGAGGCCACCGGTTCATGTCAGGTTAATTTTTTCCGAAGATAGAAAAAAGCTGGTTAGCTGAGGTTTGCATAGTGTATAATGTTTATGTTATGTGGTTTTTTTACTGCTATGGTACGTTGTTGCACCATTTTGGTGCGTTAATGCATTCCAGTAGTGCGTTGTTCCTCTAAATTACTGCGATAACGCACCAAATTGCTGCGTTAATCCACCGCCAGGGTGCGTTGTTCCACCAAATTGCTGCGTCATCGCACCAAATTATTACGTTAACGCTCCGCCATGGTGCGTTAACGTTTCCGAAAGGTGGATTTGCATGTACCCGGTGCCGCCGAATAGAAAAATAGAAAAGCAATGCCATCGTAATAAAATTCAGAAACATGAAAGGGCGTAATTATGAATACTCCTGCCCCAGGTTTTAGTTGTCTTTCTCCAATCTTAATTAAAAATCTTTATCCCCACATAGAAATTACGGGGTTTTGCGGGGCCGTAAATATATCCGCTGTCGCGGTATTTGCCCTTATCGAAATCGTTCTGGTACTGATCGAAAATATTCCCGGCCCCACCAAAGAATTCAACTGATGAATCAAGTCTCTTGGAAGAAACTGTGTATGAAATTTTAAGGTTTGTTTCCATAAAATCGGGTGATTCGAATAAGATATCATTCTCAGGAGTGCCTGAATTTCCGGGTACTCCGTAATGCGGAACAAGCATGGTTCCTGTATATATTCCGGATAAAGTGGTTTTGAATTTTTCGGTGGGCGTCCAGGTTAAAGTGTAGTAGCCATATGAATTGGGGGTGCGCAAAAACTGCTTTTCGCCCGGCAATTCTTCCGACCACTGAACGGCTTTGTCGTAACTGCTTTTTTGAAGTGTAATTCCCGCTTCGGCCTGTAAAGTTCGGTTGTAGTTGGCGCGTAATTCAAGTGTGGCGCCCGCAACATGGCTTGTGCCGCCATTCTGTTTTTGCATGATTGAGTTTCCGTCTTCGTCGGTTGCAATTTCTTCCAAAACAAATGCGTCTTTCAGTTTTGTATAAAACCCTTCGAGCGTGAATCCCACTATATGCTTTTCTGTGGGTTTGTCCCAGTTGAGCGAGGTTGTCCAGCTTTGTGAACGCTCTTCCTTTAAATCATCAGCAAGTTGAATGGTTTGAATTCCGCCTCCTGCAAAAGCAATGTGCATGTCGGCATCAAAAGCCTGCGGCGCCCGAAACCCGGTTGACCACGATACACGCAACTGCGCATTTGTGTTTGGCTTGAACAGAAATGAAACACGGGGGTTAAAAATCATGTTGTCAACAAAATTGTGTTTGTCGGCACGAACTCCGGTAAGCAGCGTGGCTTTCTTTGTTACCGCCCAGTCGCTTTGGATGAATGTGCCAAAGTTTCGCGAATTCTGATCGGTTAAATAATTGTAGGTTTTTATTTCATCATACACGTCATCCACAACATA
>DAOPKR010000137.1:2021-9281 GCA_035391305.1 Draconibacterium sp. | reverse complement strand
TAATCAACGCCGCCGGTTAATATGTTGTGCGTTCTTTCTTCCGACTGTTCGGCGAGATATGACGGTTCGGTAATCATTTCGCCGCCGTAACGGAATTCGTGCATGCTCGAAAAACTTGCTTCGATCTTCTGGTTTTCATCTAATTTGAAAAATGAATTTATACCGAACGAATTGTTGTACAACTCTGGGCGTTCGGAAAAGTTATCGCCGTTGTGGTCATACCAGTCGCGTTTTTTGTAGCTTGTGTATAAAGCCATTCCGGCATTTCTTTTTTGCGATAACGCGGTTAGTGTACCGTTTACCGAAAAATCGTTGGCATTGCCGCCAATCAGATCTTCATTCAAGGCTACCTTGTACGAATTGCGTTGCGGCATTTTAGTAATAATATTTACAGTTCCGCCAATTGCACTTGAACCATACAAAGCCGATGCGCCACCCCGAACAATTTCAATGCGTTCAACCATTTCTGTCGGCATCTGTTCGAGCCCGTATAAACCGGTTAGCGGACTGAAGACTGAACGGCTGTTAATCAGAATCTGGCTGTAAGCGCCACCCAAACCGTTCATCCTGAGTTGCGAGTAATTACAGGTCTGACAGTCGGTTTCCATTCTCAACCCGGGTTGAAAATTCAATGATTCTGAAATAGTTTGGGCAGCTATATTTTCTATTGCTTTCGAATCCATTACGCCAACAATAACAGCGCTTTCAGTCTGTCGTTTGAATGTTTTTGTACCTGTAATTACCACTTCGTCAACTTTAATAAAATCTTCTTCCAACTCGAATTTTACTTCGAGGGTTTTATTTGGCTCAAGTTTTACAAGCTGTTTTTCAGTTTTGTAACCAACCATTTTTGCAACAAGTGTATATTCCCCGATTGGCAAATCAATCAGCATATAATGGCCGGTAATGTCGGTTGTGGTGCCAAAGTTTGTGTTTTCAAGGAAAATATTTACAAACGGAATGTGTTCACCTTTAGAAACAACATGGCCTGTAATTACGGCGTCGTTGTGTTCCTGTCCATTCGAAATTGCTGATATTGTAATAAGTGAAAAAAATAAAAGAAGTGTATAAAAATGTCTCATTGTTAAACTTTGATATTTGAGAATAAACATATTTTGCAGTATTTTGTTGATGAATAGAAGTCTTTTCAAAGTTCATTTACACATGGAATGGTTTAAGAAAATAAAAAAAGTGAATGTGTAGAAACATTTATTATGTTGCCATTCAACCATTTTATATGATTTTTTGTTAACATTCCGAGAATAAGACAATCAGGTATTTTGTTGTATTCTATAAAATAACTTATTTTGCACCAAATCTTGAAAATTAAAAAAATATTAAAATGTTGGAAATAGGAAAATACGCAATGGTTACGTTGACATATGATTTGCATGTTGACGATGAAAATGGGGAAATGATTGAGCAGGCGACAGAAACACAACCGTTGGAATTTCTATATGGTGCAGGTGCTATGTTGCCGAAATTTGAGTCTCAGCTGGCGGGCTTGCGTGAAGGTGAACCATTTACGATAAAGCTGAGTAAAAATGATGCTTACGGCGAAGTTAACGAAGATGCTGTTGTTGAGTTGCCAAAACATGTTTTTCTTGTGAATGGCAAATTTGACGATGAACTTATTTCAGTTGGAAATACAGTACCGATGATGAGCAGCAATGGTCAGCGTTTAAATGGTTTGGTACTTGAGGTTAATGATGAGGTTGTAAAAATGGACTTTAATCACCCGCTTGCAGGCGAAGATTTGTTTTTTGCAGGTAAAGTTGTAGCTGTGCGTGAAGCATCAGATGAAGAAGTTGCCCAGATTTTGTCGGGCGGCGGTGGTTGCGGTTGCGGTAGTGGCGGCGGATGTGGTTCAGGCGGTTGCGGTGATGGAGAATCATGCAGCACCGAACATTCACACGGTGGTTGCGGTTGTGGCTGCTAATCGCGATTTTGATTTTTAGTTCGATATAATTAATTTAACCTCGTTTTCATAAGCTATTTTGGAAAACGAGGTTTTTTATATTTATGAATACATTTGGTCACATATTTCGATTGACATCATTTGGCGAATCACATGGTCGCGGAATAGGTGGAATTATTGATGGTTGCCCGGCCGGGTTGGAACTTGATATTTCGTTAATTCAGAATGACCTGGCACGAAGAAAGCCGGGGCAATCGAAAATCACAACTCAGCGACAAGAACCCGATCAGGTTGAATTTCTTTCGGGTGTGTTTGAAGGCAAAACACAGGGAACACCCATTGCTTTTGCTATTTGGAATAAAGACCAGCATTCAAATGATTACAACGATCTGAAGGATGTTTTCAGACCTTCACATGCCGATTTTACATATATACAAAAATATGGTACGCGTGATTACCGGGGTGGCGGACGGTCTTCAGCGCGTGAAACAATCGCCAGGGTTGTTGCAGGTGCTGTTGCGAAACAAATACTCGCTAAAATTGGTGTTACAGTTCAGGCTTTTGTGTCGCAGGTTGGTGAAATAAAACTTGAAAAGTCATATACAGAGCTTGATCTTTCAAAAACTGAAGATAATATTGTCAGGTGCCCTGATACTGAAACTGCTGAAAAAATGATTGCCCGCATTATTGCTGCTGGAAATGACCATGACACTGTTGGCGGTGTTATTACAGGAGTCGCTAAAGGTGTTCCGGCGGGATGGGGAGAACCTGTTTTTAATAAACTTCATGCCGATCTTGGATTTGCAATGCTTGGAATTAATGCAGTTAAAGGTTTCGAGTATGGATCAGGTTTCGAGGGAACGAAGTTAAGCGGTTCTAAGCACAATGATGTTTTTATTCAAACCGAAAAGGGAGTTCGAACAAAAACAAACAATTCAGGTGGTATTCAGGGGGGCATTTCAAACGGTGAGGATATTTATTTTAATGTAGCCTTTAAACCGATTGCCACTCTTTTAAAAGAACAAAAAACTGTTGATATAAACAGTAACGAAATTACAATTAACCCAAAAGGAAGACACGATCCGTGCGTTTTGCCACGTGCAGTTCCAATTGTGGAAGCTATGGCTGCTTTAGTACTTATTGATCATTATCTATTAAATAAATTAAACTCAATTTAAAATGCCCAGAAAAAAACGTTTCAGAAGAATTCAGGTGCCCCCGGTTATTAAAGGAATGTCAGTATATGGAGTTAGAGGAAGGAAATCAAATGAGGTTATTCTTCACCTTGAAGAATATGAAGCAATCAGGTTACTTGATTACCAAAATCTGACACAGGAGGAAGCAGCGGTTTTTATGGATGTTTCCAGACCAACTTTAACACGTATTTATGAGGAAGCCCGAAATAAAGTAGCAACTGCTTTTGTGGAGGGGCGTGATCTTCTATTTCGTGGCGGCGACATTTATTTCGATAAAAACTGGTATAAGTGCAATTCCTGTCAGGCAAGTTTCAGCGATTATTCTGACAAGGTATCCAATTGCCCGGTTTGTAATTCAGCGGATTTAATTTCTTTGAACGAGTACTACGCCAAGTAAAATACAACGGAATTAGGTATAAAAAAAGCCACCGGGTCATTACCCGGTGGCACCCAATTAAGTTGTGATAAAACCAGAGCCTAGCACACTAGGTGATGCAAGTTACAGCTTTTTATATATCCAAGTCAATAGTTTACTGTAATTTAGTTGTTGCTTGGTTATGTTTATCAGATCGGTATTAACAACTCAGATTCTTTGTTTTAATATATTTAATTTTAATCATTTGTAAGGAAATAATCGGTTTTCCTATACCTGTTTTGTCTCTTAACATAAACATTTAATTTTCGTTTTTTTTATATTTACAGCCTAAAAATCTCAATAATGATATTTCGAAAGCTGTTAAGGATTTTGCATCGCGATTTTGGTTATTTTATTGTGGGTATGACAATCGTTTATGCACTTTCAGGTATTTATTTAAACCACCGGCATGATTTTAATCCTGATTACAAAATATTTATTACCGATTTTACAGTTGAATTGCCGGAAAAAGATGAATTAACTCCTTCCGATATTAAATCTGCATTAAAAACTGTGGATGAAGATGTGGTTTATAAAAAGCATTATGTGAATAACCAGGGGAATATCAAAGTATTTATTGAGAACGGCGAAGCTGTAATTGATCCTGAAACAGGAAGTGGTACAATGCAATATTTACAGCGCAGGCCATTTATATTTTCCATCAATAAATTGCACCGCGCAACATTAGGTTCAGTTTGGAAATGGGTAAGTGATATTATGGCAGTTATCCTTATTTTTGTTGCTGTTTCCGGACTTTTCATTTTGAAGGGGAAACGGGGATTTAAGCGTTGGGGATGGTGGTTAATGGCTGCAGGAATTGTTGTACCTTTGGTTTTTGCATTGATTTATATTTAACTTAAAATCGAATGGATATGAAAAAATTAATGTTTTTTGGAGTTGCGGCAATTTTGTTCTTTGCTTGTGGAAGTCAAAGTAAAAATCAACAGAAAGCTGAAGAAAAACCAGTGGAAGCTGTTGTTTTAACTGTTGATGAATTATATCAGAATGCGGCTGAAATGGCCGATAAAGAAGTAGTAGTAAAAGGAACCGTGATGCACGTTTGTAAAGAGGGCGGTGCACGGTGCTTTTTAATGGGAAGCAACGAGAACATAAATATACGTGTTGAAGCCGGTGAAAAAATTGGTGCCTTTTCACAGGAACAAATGGGTAGTGAAGTTGAAATAGCAGGTATTTTGAAGGTTGTTAAAACAGAAGCGGATGCGCACAATCCAGGCAAAGAACATGGCGAAGCTGAAGCAGGGCAAACAGAAGATGCTGCTACAGAAACAGCCCATAAAATAATTGCCGAGGCGCAGGAAGCTGCTGAAGTAGTTTATTTTATTGAAGGTTTTTCTGTTAAGGAAGATAAGAAGGAAATGAATTAGCATAAAAAAGGAGGACTGTCAGTCCTCCTTTTTTATTTCTTCTCATCCGGAACAAAAAGTAACGAGACAGAGTTTACGCAATGCCGCGTATTTTTATTGGTAAAACCTTCTCCGTAAAAAACATGGCCTAAATGACCGCCACAATTTGTACAGGTAATTTCAGTACGTCTTCCGTCGGCATCAAGTGTTTTTGTAACTGCACCTTTAATTTCATCATCGAAACTTGGCCACCCGCAATCTGAATTGAATTTGTCATTCGATTTGTAAAGTGCAGCACCACAGCGTTTGCAGGTGTAAGTTCCTTTTCCTTTAAAATCGGTATATTCTCCTGTAAACGGGCGTTCAGTGCCTTTATCAACAATTACATATTTTTCGAAATCCGTCAGCTTTCTGTATTCAGTTTTTTCGCTCACTTTTCCCTCCTTGCTTTTTTCCTGTGCATTTGTTCCTATAACTAAACACATCGTTAATATCACTAAAACTGTTTTCATGAAAATATAAACAAGTCAACCTGAAAATTGGTTTACTGCAATTTCTTAAAGAATGCTAATTCCAATTCCGGGCAGGTTGTTTAGTGTAATTTTACCATCAACAATTTTTAATCCTTCATACGGATCATTACTGATTAAAAGGTTACCGTCCAAATCAGCCCAGGTTGCTAGGGGCGAAAGTTGTGCTGCGGCGGAAATAGCGCACGAAGTTTCTGTCATGCAGCCTATCATCACTTTCATATTGTTGGCTCGGGCTAAAATCATCATTTTATGTGCTTCACGCATACCGGTGCATTTCATCAGTTTTATGTTGATACCGGAATAGATACCTAAAGTTTTTTGAACATCCGAAAGTCGTTGAACTGCTTCGTCGGCAAGAATTGGCAACGGAGAATTTTGTGTTAACCAGGCAATTTCTTCCGGTTTGTCTTTTGGCATAGGTTGTTCCACATATTCAACCCCTTTTTCTTTTAACCAGAAAATCATGTCAAGCGCTTCCTTCTTATCTTTCCAGCCCTGATTGACATCAACACAAAGAGGTACATCAGAAACAGCTCTGATTGACTCAATCATTTCTTTGTCAGTGTCCCTGCCCAGTTTTACTTTCAGAATTTTGAACCCCGCAGCTTCTTTTACTTTTTGTTTTACAACTTCAGGGGTGTCAATACCAATTGTAAAAGAAGTAACCGGCGTTTTTTCAGCCGAAAAACCCCAGATTTTGTACCAGGGCTGATTCATTATTTTTCCCAGCAAATCATGCAGCGCAATATCAACCGATGCTTTTGCTGCGGTGTTTCCGGTAGCAGATCGGTCAACATATTCAAGTATTTCGTCCATTCTGAATGGATCAGTAAATTGCTGCAGATTTAATGCCGATAAAAATTTTGTTGCCGATTCCTGCGATTCTCCCAAATATGGCGGCATTGAGGCTTCCCCATATCCGGTAATTCCTTCAAATTCAATTTTTACAAGCATAACAGGAGTTATACTGCGTGAACTTCCTGCAAGTGTAAATACATGCTTCAGTTGAAGATTATAAGGCTCGAAACTAAGTTTTAAACCAGATTTCGGAAGATTTCCATTTTTCATATTCGAATAGCTAATTTGTGGTAAAACCATTCCACCCAGCGAAATTAGGGTGGTGTTTTTTATAAAATTTCGTCTGTTATATCTCATTTTCAAGTTTCTAAATTCGAATTCTAAACTCTGTGCATCAATACCAGGGATGGTTTTTAATTGTTTGAATATTTTCAGTGTTTTCAAATCCGATTATTCTTTTTGCCCCGGCGAAACTGTTTTTTCTGTATTCAGAATAAATGGTACTCCGGGGTTCAAAACTGTTTCGCCCAATCTTTCCAGCCGCATGTATATATTCAGTATTACCGAGTGAAAGGGCTACGTGTGTTATTTTCTGGGGATGACCGTCAGATTGTTTTTGTCCGAAAAACAAAAGGTCACCGGTTTGTAAATTACTGAAATCATTTTCAACTTCAATTTTTTCTCCCTGGTCGATTTGAAGGGAAGCATCGCGGGCAAGAATCACCCCGTTCATAAAATAAAGGGTTTTTACAAAACCGCTGCAATCCATGGCTCGTGCCGAAGTTCCGCCCCACAAATATGGCCGGCCCATCAATTGATTTGCAATTTTTTTTAAACGGGTCGAATCGCATTTTACGGAGTTTTTAAAGTCTTCAAAATCTGTCCAGTTTGAATATTCTGTGAATCCTGTTCGTCCATCAGGGAGTTTTAATTTTAAGTTTTTCTGATTGAGTTCAATAACTTCTAAAATATTTCCCATTGTTACGTCGGAAACGGGGTTTTCAAAATCTTCATTTTCAAAGATGATTCCATTATC
>DAOPKR010000137.1:0-1921 GCA_035391305.1 Draconibacterium sp. | reverse complement strand
TTCTCTTTTATCGATTTTGTTTTCCTCGCGAAACGTTTCCAAAATTTTATTTGCTTCTTGCAGTTTGTTTGTTCCGCAGGCAATAACGAAGATGGCTGACAAAACCAGTATTGTTGTTTTTATATTCATCAGTTTTTAATTCAAATAATTAATATCCAAATCATAATTCCATTGATTAAAGTAAATGTTCCCATCTTTCCATTCCAATTCTCCCCGCTGGAAATCAACAGGTTCGCTTCTGAAAAAAAGCTTTTCAGGATACAGTTCGCTGCTAAAATCATCATTAATAATTAAACGGAATTCATCGATCCCTGAAATATAAAATTCCTTTAGTTTCTGATTTTCTGAATTTTGCAAACCAAAAGATTGATCGACCGGAACCCATCCAAGTCCTTCGTAATATACTTCGCACCAATCGTGTAAATTCAACTCTCCGGGATGAAGCATCCAGCCGCTTTGCCATTTGCATGGAATACCTGCGAAGCGCGCCATCGACATAAAAAGAAGCGTTTGCATTCCGCAGTCGCCGTGCTTGTTCGCAAGCACATATTCCGGAATACATTCAAATGTAGAATACTCAAGCGCTGAAGCCCATGTTATATTTTTGTTGATCCAGTAGTAAATGGATTTTACTTTTTCAAACGGATTTGTTGACCCGGAAGTAATTTTGTTAGTAAGTTGCTGAATTTCATTTGTAAATACAATGTGGGGTTTTCGTTCGGCTGTAAATGTTTTATAAACTTCAGATTCAATATCGTAAGGTTTTATTTTGCCTGTGTCGAGGTTGAAGTACTGGGCGGAGGTTTCAAATTCAGCAGAATATCTAAAAATGGTTGGTTTTCCGGCTTCTGTCGTTTTTTCGATAAACAGGCTGCGTTGAAGATTTTGGTTTTCTGCCAAAACATACTTGTCTGAATTTACTTCAATCAGTTTAACATTTTTTTGCCGGGGCAGTGATTCCCGAGGAAATGGCATCCAGCACTTTACAATTTCGCCAGCCGGAATTGCATCAGGTTTTAATGTGATAGTAAAATCGATTCTGTATTTTTTAGGAATTTCCTGCACATTTCCATCGGAATTGGCTAAAGACAGTAAATTGGAATTATGTTCCAGACAAAACTCGTCTAACGGATCAACAGTTTTGCCGTTTGCATTTTCTTTTGTTTTACCAGCTATCGAATCTAAACGAAAAAGGTTACTCACAGCATTCTTGAAATATTTCCGTTCTCCGTTAATAAGTTTCATTTCCAGTGTTTTATCTTCTTCCCACTTGCGAAGTTGTTCTGTTGAAACATTAGGAAACCAGGGTATTAATTCATCTTTTATCTGCAATTCACTTTTTGAGAAATCGAGTTGAATCCGTTCAACTTTTGCGTCAATAATTTCAATTTCGGAAGAATGGTTTTTATATAAATCAGAAGATTTAAGTTCTTCAATAATTGCCGTTGCACGGGTAAAATTACCTTTGGCGAACTCCTTTTTCAATTCCTCCAAATCACTTGTTTTTTTTGTGCAACTCAAAAAAACAATGGCTGCAAAACCTATAAAAAGAAACTGAATTAACCTGTTCATTTTTCTATCTGATTTTATTTCTGTCAAGCGCCGCCCTGTATTTAGCTGCATTCCGGTTGTGCTCCGCCAAAGTAGCGGCAAAATTGTGGTATCCCGAAAAATCCTCCCTTGCACACATATAGTAGTATTTTGACTTTTCGAAGTTTAACACGGCATCAATCGATGAAGTTTC
Organism: Draconibacterium sp.; assembly: GCA_035391305.1. Classification (GTDB taxonomy): domain Bacteria; phylum Bacteroidota; class Bacteroidia; order Bacteroidales; family Prolixibacteraceae; genus Draconibacterium. The sequence continues at coordinate 177 of DAOPKR010000137.1, read as the reverse complement.
AGGAAAATTAATCGGACCGGGTGGCAAACCAATATGTTTGTAAGTATTGTATGGCGAATCAATTTCGAGGTGAACATTTAAAATTCTTTTAAGCGTAAAATCGCCAACGGCATATTTTACTGTTGGGTCGGCCTGTAAAAACATACCACGGTTCAACCGGTTAATATAAAGCCCGGC
>DAOPKR010000136.1:0-11130 GCA_035391305.1 Draconibacterium sp. | reverse complement strand
CAAATGGCAAATTACAAAACACCGGGAGTCTATATTCAGGAGATCTCGACATTACCTGCTTCAATAGCAGGTGTTGAAACGGCCATACCCGCTTTTATTGGGTACACTCAACGCGCCACTGAAAATGGCGATGACACAAAACTTCTATTTAAAGCAACAAGAATCAGTTCACTTTTGGAGTACGAAGAGATTTTTGGGGGGCCAAACAACGAAGACATTTCCATAACAATTGCTGACACGCTTGACACAACTGACTTGTTGACTGATCGAAAGATTACTGCTAGCCTTGCAAGTCCTTCCGATTATAAAATGTACTATCAGCTCCAAATGTTTTACAACAACGGAGGAGGAGCTTGCTACATAATGTCAGTTGGCGATTATACTGATGCTGTTGATGCACCGGCAAATAATTCAGGTGGACTAACAAAGGGAATTCTTGATCTTGAAAAAGTTGACGAACCTACGCTTCTTGTTTTTCCTGATGCACATGCTCTTGGAGATGTAAATGCGTACGGTGCTGTTATCAGTGCTTCACTGGCGCATTGTGCAAAGTTACAGGACAGGTTTACAATTGCCGATGTTTATGGCACCGACATGACTGCATTTCGTACAGCAATCGGTTCCGACAATATGAAATATGGAGCTGCTTATTACCCAAATTTGAACACGGTGCTTAATTTTGGTTTCGATGAAGCTGTTGTTAATATTGATACGCATACCGAAAATGGTGCTGCAGCAACTGTCGACAATGTTCAGGGGCAAACATTAACTGCCCTAAGTGCAAGTCATCCAAGTTTATACCGGTCAATTTTGGCTGAAATCAAAAAATTATTTGTAGAACTTTCGCCTTGCGGAACAATTGCCGGAATTTATGCCCGGGTTGACCGCGAACGCGGTGTTTGGAAAGCTCCTGCAAATGTTGGTGTCAGGTCGGTTGTTGGGCCGGTAACCAAAATTACCCACGAGCAACAGGAATTATTAAACGTTGATGCTTCAACCGGAAAATCAATCAATGCTTTGCGTGTGTTTACAGGTAAAGGAACTTTGGTTTGGGGAGCACGCACTTTGGCCGGGAATGACAATGAATGGCGTTATGTACCTGTTCGCAGGTTATATATTTATATCGAAGAATCGGTGAAAAAAGCTACAGAATTTGTGGTTTTCGAACCCAACGATGCAAACACCTGGCTTCGAACAAAAACGATGATCGAGAATTTCCTCACAACATTGTGGCGCGATGGCGCACTTGCTGGTGCTAAAACCGAACAGGCTTTCTTTGTAAAAGTCGGTTTGGGAGTTACAATGACAGCTTTGGATATACTTGAAGGCAGGATGAATATTGAAATCGGACTGGCTGCAGTGCGCCCGGCTGAATTTATAATCCTGAAATTCTCTCACAAATTACAAGAATCATAAATCAGTTTAAAAATCATTTAAATCATTAATACATAAAGTTATGGCAATAAATTATCCGGTAACAGTTTTCCATTTCCAGGTTGAATGGGGTGGACAACGAATTGGTTTCACAGAAGTTTCGGGACTGACTGTTGAATTGCAAAATATTGATTACAGGGAAGGCAGTTCCCCCGAGTACCAGGTTACAAAAATGCCCGGTATTCCACAGTATTCGAACATTACCCTTAAACGGGGGATTTTCAAAAGCGACAACGAGTTTTTCCAGTGGCTTAACACGGTTAAAATGAACAGTATCGAACGGCGCGATCTCACAATCAGCTTATTGAATGAGGAGCACGCCCCCGTGGTTTCATGGAAAATAAAGAATGCATACCCGTGTAAAGTTGAGGGGCCGTCTTTAAATTCAACCGGCAACGAGGTGGCTATTGAAAGTATCGAATTGTGTCACGAGGGGTTAAATATCGAATTCTCTTAATTAAACTGCTGAAAATCAATTAACAAATGGCACTATTTTATCCACCGCTCGGGTTTCATTTTTTTGTAAGGTTCGAAGGTTTGTTGCTTAAATATCCGGGAATACCCGATATTGGGTTTCAATCGGTTTCGGGTATAAACGCTGAAGTGAGTATTGAAGAATATCATGAAGGTGGCGAAAACCGGTTTAAACATAAATTGCCCAACCCGGTAACCTATCAAAATCTTGTGCTGAAACGCGGAATGTTAATTGGTTCGCAATTGATGCAGTGGTTTCAGGATTCTACTGAAAACTATGCTTTTGAAGCCAATGACATAACAGTTATTTTACTCAACGGCGACCATATCCCAATTCAAGCCTGGAATTTTATAAAAGCCTGGCCTGTAAAATGGGACATTTCAGAATTTAATGCCGAACAGGGAACAATCGTTATTGAAAGCATCGAGTTTGCATACCAGTATTTCAGAAGAATTGACGTGACAACTGTGGCTTTGAATTTGGCAGCAAGTGTAAATATAAGTATATGATTGAAATCAGAGAGTTGGTAATTAAAGCTACGGTTGAAGATTCCAATCGTAATACAAACGTTGGAAGTCCGGTCAATCGGAATGATTCAGGCCAAAGCGAAAAAAAAGGATGCTGTGCAGAAACTGTGGAAATGATACTTCAAATTATAAACGATAAAAAGGAGCGTTAATGGGACTTTTAAATCTTTTTGATGGTTTGGCTGAAGTGGCAAAACTTACCATTGAAGCTTTTGAAGATGCAAATTTCGGCGCGTCAACAGGCGATATTTTTACTGTTATGTACAATCCAAATACATTCAGTCAAAACTACCGTTCAGTTTGGATTGGCGAAACACCACAGGGTGGAACCGCTGACAACCAGTCTTACCGCCGGCTTCAATCCGACAGCGTTTCTTTTGATTTTCTTTTTGATGGAACAGGTGTTTCAGGCGTCGGCGGTACTTCAGTTGATTTGAATCCGAAGGTTGGTGAAGTTGGTTATGTTCAGGAACAAATCAATGCCTTTATGGCAATTACTCAGGGTTTGAATGGCTCAACCCACGAACCTAATTTTTTGCAGTTAAGCTGGGGTACTTTTATTTTTAATGGCGTAATGGAAAGCGCCACAATAACTTATAAGCTTTTTCATTCGTCGGGCGCTCCATTGCGTGCAACAATTAATGCTGTATTTAAGCAGTCGGTTTCACGCACTGAACAGGCTGCCCAGGCAAGATTAAAATCACCTGATTTAACGCATTTCAGGATTGTAAAAGCCGGTGAAACTTTACCTCTGATTTCTAAAAAAGTGTATGGCGATTCGAAGTATTATCTCGAGATCGCCCGTGTGAACAACATAAATAATTTCAGAAAATTAAAGGCGGGGCAGCAACTTGTGCTTCCACCTGTTGAAAAATAAAAGTATGGCTGATTCTCGAATAATACCAACGCAGGCCGAAACTGACCTTGCAACATTCACAATCTTGTCAAACGGACAGGAAGTTGGTGGTGAAATTGGTATTGACAGCATTTTTGTAGTCAAATCTGTTAATCGAATTCCAACTGCAAGAATTACAATTGTTGACGGGAGTGTACCTCGCGAGGATTTCGAAGTGAGTTCGGGAAACTTGTTTGTTCCGGGAAACGAAATCGAAATAAAAGCCGGATATCATTCCGATGAAAGCACAATTTTTAAGGGAATTATTACAAAACACGCCATTCAATCGAAAAAAGACAAGCCTTCTTTTTTAATAATCGACCTGAAAGATGAAGCTGTAAAACTTACGATCGGCAGAAAAAACAAATTTTTTGAAGAGGTTAAAGACAGCGAAATTATAGAAGGAATTATTGGCGATTACGGGCTTACACCAGACGTTGAAGCAACCGAAGTTACCCACAAGGAAATGGTGCAGCACCATGTAACCGACTGGGATTTCCTCGTTTCACGTGCTGAAGTTAACGGAAAACTTGTTTTTGTTGACGACGGAAAAATAACGGTTAAAGCGCCCGATTTATCAGCCGACCCAATTGTTGAACTGGCTTACGGTCATAATGTTTATGATTTTGAAGCCGGAATGGATGCACGCGACCAGTTTGTTACGGTAAAAAGCAGTTCATGGGATTTTGCTAACCAGGAAATTATTGAAGGTGAAGCAGAAGAACCATCGTTTAGCGAACAGGGGAATTTTTTAAATTCTGATTTGGCAAATGTTATTGGCCTTGAAGAATTTCCGTTGCAACATACCGGAAAAATTTCCGACAGTGAATTAAAAGCCTGGTCAGATGCAAAACTGATGCGCAGCCGCCTGGCGAAAATCAAGGGCAAAGTGAAAATCCAGGGTTTCAGTGATATAAAACCCGGTGATGTGATAGAACTTGCTGGTTTTGGAGCCCGTTTCAACGGTGTTGCATTTGTTTCATCAATTTCTCATCAAATGGCGGGCGACACACCGTGGTTCACCAATATTGAATTTGGTCTCGAAAAAGACTGGTTCACTGATATTTATAATGATATTGTTGAAAGACCGGCTTCCGGACTTGTTCCTGCAATTCATGGTTTGCAAATCGGTATTGTTACAAATATTCACGAAGATCCTGAAGGTGAAGAAAGAATCCGAGTTCGTTTACCAATTCTTGATAAGGAAAATGAAGGTGTGTGGGCAAGGCTCACAACAATTGATGGTGCTGATTCCCGTGGTTGGGTTTTCAGACCGGAGTTGGATGATGAAGTTATTGTCGGTTTCCTGAACGGCGACCCGCGTAATCCGGTTATCCTTGGTTCGGTTTACAGCAGTGCAAAACCATCGCCAATTCCTGCCGAAGAAGAAAATAATATTAAAGGTTATGTGAGCCGCGCCGAAATGAAATTCACTTTCGATGACGACAAAGTAATTGTAACTACCGAAACACCAAACGGTAACAAAGTCATTTTAAGCGAAGACGAAGGCAGTATTCTTATTGAAGATGAAAACGGCAATAAAATAGAGTTGACTTCCGATGGAATTACAATGGAAAGTCCGGGTGATATTAATATAAAAGCATCAGGTGATTTAAATATGGAAGGTGTAAATATCAACGTAAAGGCGCAGGCACAGTTTAAGGCCGAAGGAAGCGCCGGGGCTGAAATGTCAACCAGCGGACAGGCAGTTGTAAAAGGATCGGTTGTGATGATAAATTAAAATTGAACAGAAAATTTTGAATTTTAAACTATAAAAAATGCCACCTGCAGCAAGAGTAACAGATACAACCACCCACGGTGGAACAATTGTGGGACCGGGCGAACCGACAGTTTTAATTGGCGGAATGCCTGCTGCAGTTTTGGGCGACAACCACATTTGTTCCTTGCCGCCAAATGTACACCAGCCAACTGTCAGCCCTTTTCCAATGGGTAGTACAACAGTTTTAATTGGTGGAAAACCTGCAATCAGGGTGGGAGATACAGCAATTTGCGGAGCATCGGCTGCAGTAGGCGAACCAACAGTAATAATTGGATAAATGGCAAAAATTAAAATAGAAGAAAATACATTTTTAGGGCGGGGCTGGTCGTTTCCACCGGTTTTCACTCGTGGCGACCACGGTGTTCAAATGGTTGATGAAGAGGAAGATATCCGGCAAAGCCTGATAATTCTGCTTTCAACAATAAAAGGTGAGCGCGTTATGCAACCCGATTTTGGTGCAAACATGGAAGAGTTTTTATTCGAACCACTAAACGTATCGTTTGCAAAAAGAATGAGCGATAAAATTGAACGCGCCATACTTTTTTACGAACCCCGGATTGAAACCGATGACATAAGTTACAACCAGGATAACGAAAACGGTTTAGTCGAAATAAGAATTGATTACACCATAATTGCAACAAACAACCGGCGAAACATAGTTTACCCGTATTATTTAAATGAAGGGACTGATATATCTGAAAAATAGAGACAAATGTCGATAAACTGTAAATCAAAGAATCCGCTGCAACGCGATGGAACCAGCCAGGAACAAAGGATATTAAAAACTTTGCTTCCGGGTTATGTTGCTGTTGATGAACGAAATATTGAAGACCTGAAGGATTTTGTTGCTAAATATGCCAATGAGATTGTTTATTTCGATTTGAACAATGCAGAGGATGGAAACTGGTATGACTTTTTCAATAAAACGTTTGATGAAACCAGTCAGTTTAATTCTCCTCATTTTTCACTGTTTATGGCGTTTTTGAAGATTTTCAAAAATGCACAGGACGAGATGAACAAAATAACCAAAAAGCACCTCGATTTTTATTATCGCGACGTGTTGCATCTGGTTGAAAAACCTGCCGTTCCCGACCAGGTTTACCTGATTTTTGAACTTGCAAAACATATTTCTTCACATTTACTGAAAAAGGAAACCGAATTTAAAGCCGGAAAAGATGCGCTTGGCAACAATGTATTTTATGAAACAAAAGAAGAAACTGCATTAAACAAAGCAACTGTTGCCGGGGTAAAAGCGGTTTTTACAAATAAACACGATATTTTTTCGACTTATCTGCCTTATCCAAAAAACGATTACAGACTTTATAATTCATTGGTTGCCAACTCTGAAGATGGAGTTGGCGGTGAATTGACAAACGATGAAAAAAGCTGGAGGACTTTTGGCGGGATAAAATTCCCGAATCTCAATTCAGATACCGATGAAGCGTTTATTGCCGACAGAAATCTTTCGGAAATAGGCTTGGCAATTGCGTCTCCAACGCTTTTTCTTGCTGAAGGTGAGCGGATTGTTACAATTTATCTGAATTTGCCAAAAGATTCTATCCTTGACGATATTTACGATGAAATGCTTTATGACGCATTCAGATTAAAATTCAGCGGCGATGAGAAATGGATTGAACCGATTTGGGAGAAAAGCTTTTCTTATGGTTTTGGCGATGTTGATCCGATAATTGAAAAACGCATCCTCGATTTTATAAACGCTGCCAAAACTGCTGCCGACATTGCCGGAACTGAACCTCAGGAAGGGCCTGTTTTCGACAATCCTGAAACTGGTTTTGGCGACCAGATCAGAGATTATGATATTGGTATGACTGTGGCTGCACGAATTATTTCGGAAAGAAATAAACTTGGAACTGCCGGATTTACAAGCCTGCAGCAGTTATATGATGTAAAATATGTTGGAGCCGATAAAATAAACGATTTGGTTTACAGTTTTGGCGATCCGGTTCACTCAACCAAAATCGATAAAGTTAACAGCCGAATCATTATAAAACGCACAATTACCCGCGACCAGGAAGCAATTGTAGCATACAATGAAGAAATCCTGCTTGATCCAATAAAAACAAATTGGCCGGTTGTAAAAATTATTCTCAACCCGGAAAGTGAAAACAATCCGTTTATTTACAAATATTTAAAAGATTTAAAACTCAAGAGTGCTGATGTTGTAGTTGATGTGCGCGAAGTAAAAAATCTGATAATTCAGAACGACCAGTCAGTTCTCGATCCCGGAAAACCTTTTCAGCCGTTTGGAAACCGCCCCATTGTAACTTCCAATTTTTACGTTGGCAGTTGGGAGGTTTTTCAGAAATCGATCAATAAGCTAAATGTCAACCTGAAATGGTTTGGATTGCCTGATGATGCAAAAGGTTTTGAAGATTACTATAAAAATTATTATCCAAAACCGGTTGCACAAAACAATTCATCGTTTAAAGCTAAAGTCAGCATTCTCGATAAAAAAAGCTGGAAAGTTGTAACACCTGTTAATTCAAGGCTTTTTGCCGATGAAAGCGGTAAATTGCTTGCCGATAATGTAATATCTTTTACAAATTCTGATTCACAGGAAGATCCGCCTGTAACGGTTTTGGGAAATATTAAACGCGACACTGAGCTTGACATGTTTAGTGAATATGACCAAAACAGCAAAAAAGGATTTTTAAAAATAGCGTTGGATGGAACCGATTTTGGACACAAAGATTATCAGTTGTCTTATACAAAAGCTGTAATTGCGGGTATAAATGCGAGCGAAGATTATACAGGCGATTTGCCAAATGAACCACATACTCCACAACTGGAAAATATTTCGATAGACTATGTATCGGCAGTAGAAATTAATGCTGAAAATGTTGATTCAGTCGATTTTAATAATCGGGTTGAGCAGTTATTCGAAATTCATCCAATGGGTGCAGGCGAAATAAAAACCACAAATTCTGACAACTTTCTTTTTCCGCAATACAACAATGAAGGTGAATTGTATATTGGTGTAAAAGATCTTGTTCCCCCTCAAAATCTCTCGGTTTTGTTCCAGGTTTCCGAGGGGAGTTCTGACCCCGATTTAACACCTCCTCCAATAAAATGGAGTTATTTGGCTGGTGATAAATGGGAAGATTTTTCTGATCAGAATATTTTATCCGATTCAACAAAAGGATTGATTACAACCGGTGTAATACTTTTCGACATCCCTTCAAAAGCTTCGAAAAACAATAATATTCTTAAAAATGGTTTGCATTGGTTGAGGGCAGCTGCTGAAAAAGATTCGGGGGGAATTCCGCAACTTATTGAAATAAAATGCCAGGCTGCCAAAGTTGTGTTTAAGGATAAAAATAACGACCCGGATTATTTAGCTGTACCACTTCCTGAAAAAACGATTTCAAAAATGGTGGTGGCCGATTCGGCGGTTAAGAAAATTGATCAGCCTTTCACTTCTTTTGGTGGACGGATTCAGGAAGAAAGCAACGAATTTTATACACGTGTCAGCGAAAGGTTGCGGCACAAAAACCGGGCAATTACAATTTGGGATTACGAACATATTATTTTGCAGAATTTCCCCTCGGTTTACAAGGTAAAATGCCTGAACCACACCCGGTACGAAGGAACCGCAACAAGCATCAGCGAAGCAGCCCCCGGAAATGTAAGTTTGGTTGTGGTTTCAAATATCCGCAACAAAAATGCTGTTGATCCTTTGAAACCGCGAACCAGCCTTGTTACGCTTGAAGATATTAAAACTTTTATCCGTGCCATTCAGTCGCCGTTTATCAGTTTGCATGTGTACAATCCTTTGTTTGAAGAGGTTCGCGTAAAATTTAACATAAGTTTCCATACTGGTTTCGACAAAGGAATTTATTCTGTGAAACTAAACGAAGCATTAATTAAATTCCTTTCACCCTGGGCTTATGCAACCGGGTCCGACATAGTTTTTGGAGGAAAAATACACAAGTCGGTTATTTTAAATTTTGTTGAAGAACAGGAATATGTTGATTACATAACCTGTTTTCAAATGTTCCATATAATTTCCGGTGATCCAAATAATGATCCGTTAAAGGATGTTGACGAAGCAATTGCATCAACTTCTGCCTCAGTTCTTGGCTCGGCAGCTGAACACGAAATAAAAGTTTTGGAAACCGAAGGTGAATGCGACTGTGAAGATAATCTTGTTGAAAATATTGTAATAGCATCGGCTGATGATTGCCAGTGCAATTAAAACATAATATTGAATGTCAGAATCAATTACCATATCGAAAAAAACGCCGGAATCAAAAAGCCAGCAATACGACTTCCTCCGCGAAGAAGGGCTTAAATATATTCAGAAAGTTGCCGGAAAAATATGGACGGATTACAATATTCATGATCCCGGGGTTACAATCCTTGAAGTTCTAGCCTATGCAATTACCGAACTCGGATACAGGGCTTCGTATAATATTGAAGATTTGCTGGAAAATGACCCCGAAAACAAGGATGCCACAGATATCCGCAACTTTTTTACAGCTCGCGAAATCCTTCCCAACAGTCCGGTTACGATTAACGATTACCGCAAATTGCTGATTGACGTTGACAAACACTTTGTTGTTGACGAAGAAATTGAGCATGTAGGTGTAAAAAATGCCTGGATTGAAAAAGCAAAATCAAACGAAATTCCGGTTTATGTTCATAAAGACGAAAGCAAACTGAGTTATGAACCTGACCCTGCAATTCCCGGGCAAAAGCCGCTTGATATCGGTATTTTGTATGATATTTTGCTTGAGTTTGAAAAGAGTGATGAATTTGGCGATTTGAATGAAAATTCGCTCACCCGTACTTTGGTTATAGAAGATCACCCCGACGATACAAACCTGAATGGTTTAACAATTAAAATTGCTGTTGAATTTCCACGATGGGACAGTGAAGATACAAACTGGGATGAAACAGTTAGCGTAAAAGCTGATATTCATAATATTACACTGCGGTTTTCAAATCACCCCGGCAATTATGAGTTTTCTTTTGAATTGATTAACAACGAGGTAAAATTGATTGGGAAGCAAACTACAGCTTCCGATATTGTTGACGTTGCAGGGGTAGATAAAATTGAAACCCAAATCAACGATTTCATTTATTATAATACAGATAGTTTGCTGGCTTTTTATCTGCAGAAAATCAATTTGATAAATGATATTATTGAGGCGGTAAAAGCACGTTTGCATGCCAATCGGAATTTATGCGAAGATTTTTACAAACTAAGCGCGCTAAAAGTTGAGAAAATAGCCGTTTGTGCTGATATTGAGCTGGAAAGGGAAGCTGATGTGGAAGTTGTCCAGGCAGAAATCTATCACAGAATTGCCAAATTTCTTTCGCCAACCGTTTATTTTTACACACTCGACGAAATGCTCGACAAGTGCAAAATACTGCTTGAACTCAAAATTCTTGAAACCAGCACAACAAATAAATATTTCGTTGTTGATAAAAATCTTGAAGAAATCCTTTTCAAAAATGACATTGTTTCAATTATTAATTCGAGGAGCAACGATGGCAATTACACTGTAAAATCAATTTTGGCTGACAAGGATACTTCCACTACCAAAATTTATGTTACTGAAGATATTTCTTCCGAATTGCTTACCGAAGGCGAACTTTTGACTTTCTACACAACAAATGAAGAAGAGTGTCTTTCGGTTGATCAGATTTTTGAAGGGCCCGCACTCAAACACGGTTTTATCGATGACAATGAACTCGAAAAAGCCGACCGTAAAAAGTATATCCATGTTTCTGATTTGATTCAGATTATAATGGACGTGAAAGGTGTAATTTCGGTAAAAACAATTCAAATTGCCAACATTCCGCAAGACAATGAAGATGGCTCAATTGAATCGAAATCAGTAAAATGGTGCATGAAACTGGCTTTCGAACAAAATTATGTGCCAAGGCTCAGTTTGTTGAATTCCAAAATAACTTATTACAAAGATCAATTGCCGTTCCGTGCTTCGAATACTGAGGTTGATGCGTTAATCGCCGAACTTGAAGCAAAGGAACG
>DAOPKR010000135.1:3620-11387 GCA_035391305.1 Draconibacterium sp. | reverse complement strand
GCGCGGTTGTCAACCCGGAGAAATAAAAAATGCGGATCCAAGTCCGCAGCATCAAATAAAAAAAGGCGACTTTTCAGCCGCCTTTAGTACTATCCTAAATATGTCTTTAATAATTTGCTTCGCGATGTATGTCGCAAACGCCTGATCGCCTTCTCCTTGATCTGACGTACCCTTTCACGGGTCAGTCCAAATCTCTCTCCGATTTCTTCAAGAGTCATTTCCTGGCATCCAATACCAAAAAACAACCTGATAATGTCACTTTCTCTCTCGGTCAATGTAGCTAAAGCCCGGTGTATCTCTTTGGCAAGCGATTCCATGATAAGCGAACGGTCGGCGTTTGGCGAATCATTGTTCACCAGAACATCCAGAAGACTGTTGTCTTCACCATCAACAAATGGCGCATCAACCGAAACATGCCGGCCTGAAACGCGCAATGTATCTGCTACTTTATCAGCAGGAAGGTCCAGTGATTCAGCCAATTCTTCGGGCGACGGTTTGCGTTCGTGTTCCTGTTCGAATTTCGAAAATGCTTTGTTTATCTTGTTTAACGAACCTACCTGGTTCAATGGTAAACGAACTATTCTCGATTGTTCGGCAAGAGCCTGAAGAATGGATTGACGAATCCACCAAACGGCATAAGAAATGAACTTGAACCCACGGGTTTCATCGAATTTTTCAGCGGCTTTAATTAGCCCCAGATTGCCCTCGTTGATTAAATCGGGCAAGCTAAGTCCCTGATTTTGGTATTGCTTTGCTACCGAAACCACGAAACGAAGATTTGCGCGCGTTAATTTTTCCAAAGCAGCCTGATCGCCCTTTTTAATCCGCTGTGCCAATTCAACTTCTTCCTCGACAGTAATCAGTTCCTCTTTTCCGATTTCCTGTAAATACTTGTCTAAAGAGGCACTTTCACGGTTAGTGATTGACTTTGTGATCTTTAGCTGTCTCATATAATTTTCTTAAAAAACGTGCAAATATAGAACTTTAAACCTTAACCATCAAAGAGAAATTTTGTTTAAATTTTAATTAATAATTAGTTAAGATATTTTTCTTTAAAACGCCTATTCTACGCCAAAAACAAAGTATGCAGGTTCGCCGTTGGGATAAATCCCTTCAACTAATATTCCACCTTTGGCATAACTTAATTCTCTTTTAAAATCTTTTACTTCGAAAATGGGTTTTTTGTTCACGTTGGTAATAATAAAGCCCTCTTTCATTCCCGAATTTTTGAGCTTTCCTTTATCTAATTTTGTGATTTTTATACCATTATCAATATCTAAACTCTCTTTCTCCTTGTCTGAAACTACCACAAATTCTGCGCCAAGAGTTAAATTATTTTCGCGCATTATTCCGGTGTCACCGTTTTTGTTACGCAGGGTTACATTAAATTGTTTCTTTTCTCCATCACGGATTACTACAACATCTATTTTGTCACCCGGACGGTATTGACTGACTTTTTCCTGCAGCTCGGCAGTTGTTTTAACCGGCGAACCTTCTACCTGTATAATTACATCTTTTTCTTTTATCCCTGCACTTTTTGCTGCTCCATTATCCGGTACTCCGCCAACTATAATTCCTTCAACCTTGTCAAGTTTTAATTCCCTGGCTATTTCTGCATTCACATCGCCAATATTTACCCCAAGTAAAGCACGTTGTACTTCGCCATATTTTTTCAAATCGTCAACTACTTTTCTAACAATTGTAACCGGAACTGCAAATGAATACCCGGTATAAGAACCAGTTTGAGACGCAATTGCTGAGTTAATACCTACCAGGTTTCCCTGCTGATTTACAAGTGCTCCTCCGCTATTTCCCGGATTTACTGCTGCGTCTGTTTGAATAAATGATTCAATGGAATACTGATCTTCATTCATACGAAGGTTTCGTCCCAACGAACTTACAATTCCGGCGGTTACTGTGGAAGTAAGATTAAAAGGGTTTCCAACTGCCAAAACCCATTCTCCTAACTTTAGTGCATTCGAATCTCCGTATGTAAGAAAATCCAAACCGCTGGCTTCAATTTTTAAAAGTGCAATGTCAGTTGAAGGGTCTGTTCCAATCAGCTTTGCCTCAAATTCACGTCTGTCGTTTAATATTACTTTAATGTTTTGAGCATTTTCAATAACATGATTATTCGTAACAATAAAACCATCTTCTGAAAGAATTACTCCGGAGCCAAATCCTTTTGCCATTTGTGGTTGTTGATTTCTTAATCCGAAGAATTCGTCAAAAAATGGATTGCCACTTGTCCAACCACCACCACGTACCGACTGAGTTGCAATATGCACAACCGAATGGATTGACTTTTCGGCAGCAAATGTGAGGTCAGGTAACTGAAGATCACTGTCTGCTGCAAGAGTTGCATATTTCATAGGTTGTTTTTCGGTAATCGTAACTACATTTTGTTTTTCAAAGAATGTGCTGTAAGCCCAAACAGCAACAAACGCTCCTGCAATTATCATCAGAAACGTAAATCCTATTTTTCTGAAATTTTCCATTTTGTTTTTTATTGAATGTTCTTAATTGTATTATACAGTGCGCATACAACGCAATTATGCTGCCACTGTTTTGTAAAAAGGATTAAGAATAAAACCATTTTAAATATTTTAACAACCAGACTTTTAATTTGTTAAAAAGATGAAATTTAACTGGAGTGAGTAATGAAATTTTGTCAGTGTTTTTAAAACTTTCTGCTACTTTTCCGGTACCTGAAACCATTTTGAATCGAGCACAACCGGGACATATTTTGTAATATATTCCATTGCCTCTGCGGCATTTAGAGCTACAAAATATAATTCACGGTAAATGTCTTTTGCAAACATTTCGTTGTATGAAACTTCGAACTGTTTAAAAAGATTATCAAAAAAATGGTTTGTATTTATAAAAACTATTGGTTTTGTGTGGTATTCCAACTGTCGGAGTGTAATTACTTCGAGTATTTCTTCCAATGTACCAAAACCTCCGGGAAGTGCAATAAATGCATCTGAAATGTCGCGCATCTGAACTTTCCGGTTGTGCATATCGGGTGTTACAATTACTTCGTGAGAATTTTTAGAGGCCAATGAACGGTTAATAAGTTTTTCGGGAATTATCCCTATAGTTTTTCCGCCTGCCAAACTTGCTGAAATTGTCACTGCTTCCATTAACCCAACATTTGCACCACCATTTATCAGTGTGTGGCTACCTTTTGCAATCAGCATTCCAAGTTGCTCAGCTTCCTGGAAATAGACGTCCTTTATCGCATTGCTTGATGATGAAAAAACACAAATATTCATTTTTTATTTTAGATATGAGATTATGAGAATCAAGTATCAAGATTTGACAAATTGGTAATTCAAATCCAAAATTGAGTTTCTTATATCCACTTATAAATCAAGGATTCCATCCGATTTCAACTGTGAAGGTACGGATGGAATCCATCTTTAAACTTTTAACCGAAACTCTGAACTTCTTTACACATCAATCCTCGCATAAGTTGCATGGTCTTCAATAAATTTCCGGCGCGGCGGAACATCGTCGCCCATCAACATCGAGAAAATGTGGTCGGCTTCAGCGGCATTTTCAATGGTAACCTGTTGCAAAGTACGTTGCTCAGGGTTCATTGTTGTTGTCCAAAGCTGTTCCGCGTTCATTTCTCCCAAACCTTTGTAACGTTGGGTATGAACTGCACTTTCATTACCATCAGCCCATTCGTTAATCAACTGCATACGTTGCTGGTCGTTCCAGGCGTACGCTTCTTTTTTTCCTTTTTTTATCAGGTAGAGTGGTGGCGCAGCAATATACAAGTGCCCACCTTTTATAAGTTCGTTCATATACCTGAAAAAGAAAGTCATAATAAGTGTGGCGATGTGGCTACCGTCAACGTCGGCATCGGTCATTATCACCACTTTATGATAACGTAATTTTTCAATATTCAAAGCTTTTGAATCTTCGGCAGTACCAATTGTAACACCAAGTGCAGTGAAAATATTTTTTATTTCTTCGTTTTCAAAAATTTTGTGGAGCATGGCTTTTTCAACATTCAGAATTTTTCCCCTCAATGGTAAAATTGCCTGTGTTCTGCGGTCGCGACCCTGTTTTGCCGTACCACCTGCTGAATCTCCCTCTACAAGAAATATTTCACAAATTGAAGGATCTTTTTCAGAACAGTCGGTTAGTTTACCCGGTAGTCCGCCACCTGTGAGCGCGTTTTTGCGTTGCACCATTTCGCGGGCTTTGCGGGCTGCATGACGTGCCTGAGCAGCCAGAATCACCTTGCCCACGATGGTTCGTGCATCTTTGGGATTTTCTTCGAGATAATTTTTCAGCATGTCGCTAACTGCCTGATCTACCGAAATACTGACTTCTGAGTTTCCCAACTTGGTTTTTGTTTGTCCTTCAAACTGAGGTTCCTGAACTTTAACAGAAATTACTGCTGTCAGCCCTTCACGGAAATCATCGCCACTGATGTCAAATTTCATTTTCGAAAGCATTCCTGATTGGTCGGCGTAGTTTTTCAGTGTGCGGGTCAATCCACGTCTAAATCCTGTTAAATGCGTACCTCCTTCAATTGTATTGATATTGTTGACATATGAATGGATATTTTCAGAATATGAAGTGTTGTATTGCAGCGCAATTTCAACTGGAATGCCAGTTTTGTCAGATGAAACATGAATAATATCATCTATTAAACGTACCCTTGTTTCATCAAGATATTCAACAAATTCTTTCAAACCTGCTTCTGAATAAAACCTGTCGGATTTAAAACTGCCTTCTTCTTCTGTAACACGCTCGTCAGTTATAGAAAGGTTAATCCCTGCATTTAAAAATGCAAGTTCACGCAAGCGGGCTGTTAAAATTTCGTATTTGTAGATAGTTGTCAGGAAAATTGTATCATCGGGTTTGAAATTGATGATGGTTCCGTGGATGTCTGAATCTCCAATAATCCTTGCACTATAAAGAGGTTTACCTAGTGAATATTCCTGTTCCCATACTTTCCCTTCGCGATGGATTTCGGCG
Organism: Draconibacterium sp.; assembly: GCA_035391305.1. GTDB lineage: Bacteria > Bacteroidota > Bacteroidia > Bacteroidales > Prolixibacteraceae > Draconibacterium. The sequence goes on along the minus strand of DAOPKR010000135.1, from coordinate 6,389 downwards.
CGTAAATGTGATGAAAGCGCATTAACACACGATACCCCAACACCATGCAAACCACCTGAAACTTTATATGAATCTTTATCGAATTTTCCACCGGCATGTAAAACTGTCATTACAACTTCGAGAGCCGATTTATTTTCTTTTGTGTGAATCTCGGTAGGAATACCGCGACCGTCATCTTTTACGGTGATTGAATTGTCTGGGTGAATTATTACGTCGATATTGCTGCAATATCCTGCAAGGGCTTCATCAATTGAGTTGTCGATTACTTCGTAAACCAAATGGTGCAACCCTTTTTCGTTGGTGTCGCCAATATACATTGAAGGTCGTTTCCTAACCGCTTCCAATCCTTCCAAAACCTGAATGCTATCCGCCGAATAATTTCCATTTCCTCCGTTGGGGACAACATTTTTTTCTATCTCACTCATTATCTTTTTTCTTAATTTAATTTGTTTTCAAATTCACAAAAACAAAAAAGTTTCCAGTGTAAAAAACGGGTTTCGCTTTTTATGGGAAACTAATTGAATTTCAAGTTTTTAATTGTGTTCAAAATGTGCTCAAAAAACATGTTGCAAATATAATAAAATTAACCGGGGTAGAGGTTTTTTTGAGGTGTATGTTAAGCGTTTTTTCAACAATTTATTAACCTGCAAACCAGCTGCAAAAAATGGTTTCGGGATTTTTAAGGATATAGCTTATCGATCAGGAATTATTGCCACAGATTCAAAGATTTTTTATAAATAAGTGAATCTGTGGCTGATTTTTTTAAAACGCATAACTGACACCTGCCAAAAAGTTGAGACTTTGCACCGGGTAACCAAACCAGCGCTGGTATTGCTGAAATCCGAAATTATTAAGTTGTGCAAACACCGAGAATTTTTCAGTGATTTTATAGTTACCACGAACATTCATGTCAAAAGCAGTATCGAGATTAAAAGATTTATATGTCATTGGATTTGCTACAGAAGACGAAGGTGGAAGACTTTTGAAAAGCGATTCCCTGATCAGGGCTTTTCGCTCACCAATTAAAAAGAAATCAGCCGACATACTCAACTGTTCGGTGATTTTGTAACCCAAAGATAACGTTGCATCCCAGGCCGGCATGTTCCAGGCCTCCTTTTGTTCATCCATTTTATAAACAAAGTAATTTCCTGAAAGCAATAAATCAAGTTTGTCGGATGAGCGGTGTATGATTTCGAGGTTTATTTTGAACAGATTAATGTCGTCATACAAAATTGAAAAATCGTTATCTACTACTTTTGTTGAACTGGAACTTGACTGAAAAAGTGTGTATTCCTGTAAATAGTAAAATGGCTGGTTGTCGATCATTGAATAGTCGAACCCGATTTTGAAGTTTGTTTTGGCAGCAAACTTACCATCGAAACCACCAAAGAACCTGATTTTTTCAAAACTGTTATATGCATCATGTTCGGGATCGACAAAAGGATTTTCGTATGCAATTTTCGAGTAGAAGTTGTTGTCGTAATTTCCGCTTATACCGGCGTACAATTTAATAATGTTTTCAGCAGGTATGAAATTCAGAAGAATGTCAGGCGTTACACGGGCCTGCGCATTAATATACTTGTCGGAAATATACCAGGTTTTGATTCCCAGTTTTGCATTGAATATTTTTTTGCCCAGAAATACTGCCGGGTTAAGATACAGCCACGATTGCTGGCGGTTGTCAATGTTGTTGTCGTTTCTGTTTTCAATATTGTTGGCCTGTGTGTAAAACACCCCTGCATCCAGCAGTCCGGTTCCAAAATTAAATGGTTTTTGCACGTGGGCAACAAATTTGCCATAGTTTTCGTTCTGCCCGGTTTTGGTGCTGAAATAATGGTAATCAAAATCAAATCCAAAATATGGGTCTTTCATTTCAAGTGTGGGATTATCAAGTTTTACGCTGATCCCGCCTTTTGAAAAAACCTGTTTTGTTCCGAAATAGTTGATGGTTTGGTTAGGCGCGGTTAACTGGTCAGGCACCGGGTTTAAAGGGTATCCGTAATAATTGAATGCATCCCGATCATAATCGACATTAAACGATAAAACCGATTCTTTCAGAAACTGATTGAAATATACTTCGGCTTCGTTATTCGAAAAAGGTGCATCAACACGGTCGCCACCTTCCAGTTTTAAAGTTCCGTTAGATGAAAGATGTTTGGCGTGAATGCCGAAAATAGACTTTTTAGACGGCAGGTGATTAAAAAATAATTCGGCGTAAGGACGGTTATAATTTCCGGCACCGGCACGAATTAAGCCATATCCGGTTTCTTCCTTTGGTGCCGAGGCAATGCTTGCTGCCTTTAGCGGGTTTACTGCAAAAGCATTGACAATGGGTTCACTTTTAATGTTGTAGTCGAAAGTTGGCTTTTGGTGCTCAGTTTCTTCAATTTTGGGCATATCGTTTATTTTGTGTGCATCCTGAATGGTTGGTTTAAACGATTTCACCACTTCAACTTCGCGGTTTAGCGTTGTGTCGCGCTGCGCATTTGCAATTACGGCAATACTGCCAAATGCAATTAGTAAACCTGTTTTTATATTGTTGAGCATAGCTTCGGATTTTTATTGTTCTTTAATTTTAATTTGAAACGAGCTGTCGATTGCTTTTTGTTGTTCCGATTTTTCTTCATTCTCAATCACCAGCAATTTTTTTGCAGCTTCAGCTTTTATTCCATCGTTGTCGTCGTTGTAGTTCTCATATAAACTTTTCAAAGTGTGTTTTGCCTGAAACTGGTCGTTTTGGCTTAAGTAAATATCTGACATCAGTAAAAA
>DAOPKR010000135.1:0-3520 GCA_035391305.1 Draconibacterium sp. | reverse complement strand
GCTTCGTTTGCCACTTCCGATTTTTTAACTTTTCCGGCTGCCGCAATTGCATTGTCATAGTTCTTTAAAAACAGGTGGCTCCGCATTTGTCCGAAATTTGCCCTTAAAATGTTCCATTTTCCGCTGGCTGTTGTTTCAAGCCGGTTGCACAACTCAAGTGCTTCGGTATAATCTCCGGCATTTAAAGTTAATTCGGCAGCGCGTGACAGAGCCTGTTCTGTAAATATATTAACGGGTTGATTGATTACATATAAATAATGTTTATTGGACTCAGTGAATTTGCCTTCGTTGTACAAAATTTCTGCAAGATAAAAATGGCTGTTTACTGCGAAACTTCCGTTAGGGAACTGCTGAAGGTATTTTTCAAACTGGGCTCCTGCATTTTTATCGCCACCCATATAAATTCTTTCGGCAGCCATAAATGTCAGCGAGTCCTGTTCGTTTACAGTTACATTAATGTTGTTCCCTTTTTGTTTTGCATAGTCGAAATATGCATCTACATTGTTCATTTCGATATAACAGTTTTTTATACCCATCATTGCGGCCTGAGCTTCGGGTGTTTCAGAGAATTTGTCTGTAACTTCCTTGTATTGTGCCAGCGCTTTGTTGAAATCGCCGTTGTTATAATTAATCAGTCCCATTTGCAGGAGCGATTTTCTGTAAAAGTTACTTTGCTTGTGGTTGTTAATAATTTTGTTGTATTGTGCTGCCGCTTTTATATTGTCTCCCTGCCGTTCGTATGCGCGGCCTAATTCGTACAAGGCATCGTCCTGAAAATCTGACTCAGGAAAACTTGCGAGCAATTGTTCAAGATTATCAATTTTATCCTGCTGATTGCGCTGTAACCCTTTGCACACTGCAATCTGGAAAAGAGAATAATCAGATTCATAAACTTTCAGGTTGTAAGCTTGCTGGTAGTTTTGAACTGCCTGCGTGTAATCGGTATTAATGAAATAGCAGTCGCCAATCCGGTTGAGTGCATCTCCCTGTTTTTCGGTGCGGCCGCCCTGGGCTGCAATATATTTCTTGAAATGGTTTATTGCCGAAGTATAATCTTCGATTTTAAAATAAGAATATGCAAGGTTGTATTCAGCATTTCTATATTCTGGCAGTGTTGAGGACCCTGATAACGAAAGGAACCTTGTGTAACTGTTCACTGCATTGTTGTAATCTCCAACCCTGTACAGGGCTTCGGCTTTCCAGTATTGTGAAAGCGATGCAAGGCTGCGGTCCTGGCTTCCGTTTTCAAGTGAAAGGTCGAAATATTCGATTGACTGGTTGTAGGCGAGGTTGTTGAACAATTCAAGTCCGCGATAGTAGGTTACCCGCTGATATGCTTTTAAAATGGCAGGTGTTTTCACCTTTATTTTTTCGATAGAAGCAATTGCATCTTTATAGTTTTTGGTTACCATGTAAACTTCGCTTAAAATGGTGTAAGCTTCGGTGTTTTTCTCCGAATTGGGATACAGTTCAATGTATTTGTCGAATGCTTTAATTGTTTCGTTGAAGGGAGAATACGAAAGTTCGTAGGTAAGTTTTGCGTAGTTAAACAGGGCGTCTTCTTTTATCTCAGGATTGAAATCCAGGTTGGAAGCGGCATCGTAAGCCATTTTTGCTTTTTCCTTTTCGTTGGTTTTTACATAGCAATCGGCCAAATGGTAGTATGCATTTTGTGCCATTTCATCGCTTCCTTCCGATGCTTTTTGCATGAGCGGCACAGCTTTGAAATAGCTGCCTGTAATGTAATAACAATACCCCAAAACATAGTTTTCTTCACGGGTTGAAAGTTTTGTTGAAAGGAAATAAGTTTCAAGGAATGGTATTGCTTTTTCATACTGCTGCAACTGAAAATAGGAGTCGCCAACCAGTTTCGACAACTCTGGTTTGTGTTCTTCCTCCACTTCATTTAGTATTGGAACAATATAATTTACCAGCTCGTTGTACCTTTTTTGTTTGTAATAAATGTGGCTGACATATAATGGAATAACTCTTGAATAAGCCGGATCGTTTTCAAGTTTTCTAAAACCGTCAAGTGCCTGTTCGTAGTTTTCATTCAGATACATAATATGCGCCCAGTAGTAAGTTGCCGGTTTACTGTATAAACTATTTGCATCTTTAACCGCGAAAAACTCTTTTTCGGCAACGTCAAAATTGTCTTCCATTAAATTTGCGTACCCGTTTTGGTAGGTAATTTTTATTCTGTCGCCTTCGCTTAAATCGGCGCGTTTAACGTTCGAAAAAGTTTTAATCGCAACTGCATATTGCTTTTTTTCGAACTGATAGTCTCCCAGGTTAAACCAGGCATTGTTGATATACGGACTTTCGGCATAGTTTTTTGTGAAGCTTGTAAGCATTTTGCTACCGGCGTTATAACCCGCTTTTAATGCTGAAACAGATTTGAAATATTCGGCTTCTGAATACAGTTCAGATCGTTTATCCACACGTTTCTGTATCTTTTCAAACTCATCGAAAGTCGAAATGTATTTTCCTTTTGCAAAAAGTTCCTTTGCAATATCTATTTCCTGCTGTATGTTACTGTAATATTCCGTCTCCTGTGCTTTTACCGCGAAATGGATAAAAAGGAAAATAGGTACGAAGTATAAAATTCGAATTGTTTTCATGCTTTTACTGTTTCATTTATATTGAATTGATTCAAAATTGTTTTTTTAACTTTTTAAAAGAACAATGTCAAAATAATCTTCTAAATTATATGATTCAAAACGGACAAGGCCACCAATTCATTTGTTTTTCTTAACAAGAAACTGTTTATTTCTTTTGTTTATTATTTAGTATTGCAATTATTTTGCCTGCTGTTAACAATATATCTTTGGATTATGGAAACAAACAAGATAGTTGAACTTGTTGATGCTGAAATTTATCAGCGTGGGAATCTTATACTTACCGGTGTTAATCTTGACATAAACAGGGGAGAGTTTATTTATGTGATTGGTAAAGTAGGAACCGGGAAATCAAGCCTTATAAAAACATTAAATGCCGAAATTCCACTGGTTTCAGGGATGGGGATTGTGGCAGGCCATCAGCTGAAAGGGATGAAGCAACGTGAAATTGCAGGATTACGCCGCGAACTGGGCGTTGTTTTTCAGGATTTCAGGCTTTTAACCGACAGGAATGTGCACGATAACCTGGCTTTTGTGCTGAAAGCAACCGGATGGAAAAATAAAATTGAAATTGAAGGACGGATCGCCGAAGTTTTGGACAGCGCCGGAGTACTCGATAAAATAAAAAGCATGCCGCATCAGTTGAGTGGCGGCGAACAGCAGCGGGTTGTAATTGCCCGTGCAATTTTAAACAACCCTGAACTGATATTGGCTGACGAGCCAACAGGAAACCTCGACCCCGAAACTTCGGAGCAAATTCTTGACCTGTTTGTAAACTTAAACCGCCAGGGAAAGACAGTAATTATGGTTACGCATGATTATGCTTCAATAGCCAATAAACCTGCGCGGACGCTTGTTTGTGCGAATGGTCAGATCACCGATTCAGCAACAAATACGACAAC
>DAOPKR010000134.1:0-11815 GCA_035391305.1 Draconibacterium sp. | reverse complement strand
CAAAAGCCGACAATCTTTTTAACGAAAAGCAATACGAAAACGCCCGAAATGAATATTTGACAGCGAAATCAATAAAACCTGAGGAAATTTATCCTCAGCAAAAAATTGATGAGATTGCAAAGGAACTTTTGGCTTTGGCTCAGGCTAAAAAGGATCAGGAACTGGCGGATAAAAATTACATGACCATAATCCAGCAGGCCGATCGTTTATTTACGGGTAAAAGCTACGAACAATCAAAAGGAAAATATAACGATGCGTTGGCTTTGAAACCCGGCGAAACTTATCCGAAAGATCGAATTGCTGAAATTGATAATATTCTGCAACAGCAAATTACAGATGAAAAATACCGTGTGATTATTGTTGCTGCTGACGGATTTTTTAAAACCGAAAAATATTTGCAGGCAAAAACCGAGTATGAAAATGCATTGCAGATAAAAACCGGTGAACAATACCCGAAAAATCAAATAGCTAAAATTGATGACATATTGCAGAAAGAACAGCAGCGGATTCTTGCCGAAAAACAGGCTGCTGAAGATTTGCAGCGCCGCACCGAAGAAATTGCTGTAATGAATGAAGAACTCGAATCGCGCGGAGTTGCCAGTGAGGCAGAACTTAACAATATTTACGACCAGTATATTAAACAAGCTGATAATCTTTTTGATATCAAACAATATATTGTTTCGCGGGGTTGGTACTACAAAGCCTGGGATGTAAAACCCGATGAAAATTACCCGAAACAAAGGATAAATGAAATCAATGGCATTTTAAACAGTTTGATGTCGAGTCAGCTTGACAGGGATTACCAGAAGTTTGTTGATTTGGCCGATTCAACTTTCCGCAACAACCAGTATGCAGTTTCACGCGGTTGGTACAACAGGGCTTTGGGAGTTAAATCAGCCGAGAAGTATCCAAAAGATCAGTTAAAGGAAATCGAAAACAGGATTGCAGAACGAATGGCAGCTCAGTCGGGGCAGCAGTTTGAAAACAACGTGCAGAAAGCCGGCGTTGCCTTCGAAGCAAAAAATTACAATGTTGCCCGTTTCTGGTATAAAAAAGCGCTTGAATTGCGGCCCGATGACGAGGAAGTTAAAAGCAGGTTAAAGGACGTTGATGAGGCGTTGAAATAAGCTGGAAACTGCAATTTTAAATTCAAAAACCTTCGGTCAGCATTTTTCGCCTTTTTTGAATCAAATCGGTTAATTCCCAAACCATATTCTGATTTACCTGCTGAGCCATCGGTACAACATATTGCTCGGTTTCATTGAGGTATTGTTTGATTTTTATATCTGAAAAAATGCTTTTATTTATATCGGTCAGGTTGCTGATCCGGTCGGCAGCTTTCAAAATTTTTGCACTTGCTGAACCTGTCTCAAGAATTCGTTTCAGGTAGTTTGCTTTGGTTTCGCCGGGTGATTTTGTTACTTCCAAAACCAGTTGGGTTACCTTTTCTCCGTCGGCATCCAAATTTTTAAGGATTGATTTATCGGTTGACGGAATATCTTCAAAAAGATCATGCACGAGCGCCGCTTTTAAAAGTACTGAATCAGAGAAATATTTATAATCTAAAAGAATTCCCAAAGTTGCAAAAGCATGTCTGAACTGATTTCCACCCACATACCTGGCGTTTCCGATAAGCGCTGTAGCTTTAATAATATAAGGTGCCAGAACAAGAGACCTTAAAACTTCTTCAGAATTCATAAGTTCGATTTTTAAATTTCAGGAGTTAAAATTATGGAATATTATCTGTTTCTTATGGCTGAAGAATTCCTTTTTCAAATTTATCCCTGATGCATTTCAACATTTCAATATCCAAATGACCCGAGTAAACCCTGATAATATCCGTAATTTCCGAATCAAGAATAATTGCACCCCTTGCTGCATCAAACATTGGGCAGTTGGTGTTATTCCGGATATTGGCGGTCATCTGTAAGAAAAAATCCTGATTTATAAGTTTCGAAAGTGCAATGTATGCCGTCTTTTCCTGAAGATGGTCGATATAAATGTTTTTGTCAACTTCTTCAAGGCTAAAGCATTTGTTTGTGCGAATTGTTGCCCTGTCGCCAATGTGTACCTTTTTTGCAAACTCAACACCCTGTTCCATAAAACATTCCTGAAGTTTACGGATCATGGAATAATCAGGGAAATTCTTTATCCGTATTGCAGGGTAGTGGTCATTTGTAAAATCAAGAACAGAAACAGCAATATTTAAATTTTGCATACAACTTAAATTTATGAGCCGCGCAAATCGTAGTACTTCCTGCAGCGTGTAATATGGGTTTGTGAATAAAAACAACGAATTTGGCTTTGTTTGCATATTAAACGGCGCAACCCCAAAGTAGTTGGAATAAGGCATGTTTGCCTCTGCAACAAAAGTGTTTTTTGCAATGTTGACTGTAATCGGAGCAATCGATTCTTCCTTGATAATTGATCCGCAGACCTGGATTAGTTTTTTAGTTTTCATGACGACAGTTTTTAAAGAATAGTTGAATATTTGAATATACCGGTAATCAATTGGTTATACTTTCATTTGATTTGATAGTTACTGTTTTGCCCATCTATTTTTTATGTTATGCAAGCATTTTTTAAACCTAATTTATATTGAATATAAGTTTACAACCGAAATTTTTTTGCATTGAAATGTTTAATTTTACAACCCTGAATCAACTATCTGTTTATTAAACCGGAATTTTAACATTTAACATATTTAATTTATGAAAAATCTCTTTGTATTTCTCGTACTGTTTTTATCCGGAATTGCTTGTTTTGCACAAACCGAAATTGAAAAAGGTTTGGATGCAATTACGCAGGAAACTGTTAAAGGCCAGCTTGAATTTCTCGCCTCCGACTGGACCGAAGGTCGCGCAGTTGGCACAAAAGGCGAATATATTTCCGGCGATTATATTGCTTCAATGCTTCAGGTTTATGGAATAAAACCTTTTGGTGATGAAGAAATAAACCGGCTTTCGCGGCGTGAAATGATGGCCGGAATAAAACCTAAAACCGGAAAATCGTATTTTCAGAATTTCAGCCTGATACAATATGAACCGGGCGATGAACAAACATTTTCGGTAATATCAAATGGATTAAACAGCGAAAAATCGGTTGATTTTGCATACAAAACCGATTTCAGTGTTCGCACGGGTGCAGTGGCACAATCGGCAAAAGCGCCTGTGGTTTTTGTTGGCTATGGTTTTGTGAATGATGAAAAAGGATACAACGATCTGAAGAAAATAAACCTGGCCGGAAAAATTGCTGTTGTTCTTGCCGGATTTCCGGGGCATAAAGACACAGCCTCGATAGCTTATAAAAAGTTTGCGCCCGAAGGCCGGTATGCACGATATTATTTGGAACGCAACAAAACCGAACAACTTGAGAAAGCCGGGGCTATTGCAATTATTCAAATTAATACCGATTTCGACCCAATGTTGTCGTGGGCGCAAAACCAGATTTATCCTGTAAAAGGCAGTCATTATGAAGCCGATAAACCGCTGGGTTCGTATTATAATACTTCAATGGCAATGCCCGCTGATTCGCTGACTTCAAACATTCCCACATTTACTGTAACAACACGGCTGGCAAATGAATTAATCTCTGGTACGGGCGTTAGTTTTGCTGATTTCGAAAAGGCAGCCTCCGAAAAAATGGTTCCCGCATCAAAAGAATTGACTGGTAAAATTATTTCGTTCAAAACAACTGTTAAATCAGAAATTGTAAAAGCCCGCAATGTGCTGGGTTATATTGAAGGCGAGAAAAAAGATGAATTTATAGTTGTGGGCGGGCATTATGACCATCTTGGGAAATATGACGGTTACATTTGGAACGGCGCCGATGACAACGGTTCGGGGACAGTTGGTGTTATGACAATTGCCAAAGCATTTATGGCAACCGGCAAAAAACCTGAAAAGTCAATCATTTTTGCTGCCTGGACAGGCGAAGAAAAAGGTTTGTTTGGCTCGAAATATTTTGTGCAGCAAGCCCAAAAAAATAATCTGAATGTTGTGTTGAACCTCAATTACGACATGATTGCACGCGATGAAGAAAAAGACTCGCTAAAAAACATGGCCGACATGGTTTACACAAAAGCAAACGCAGGAATTGCCGACATAACTAAAAAGAATTTGGAGGAATATAAAATCAATCTCGATTTATCATACAGTCCTTCTGAAAAACCATCAGGCGGCAGCGACCACGCACCGTTTGCCGAAGTTGGCATCCCCGTTTTCTATTTTATGGCTGCCATGCACCCCGATTACCACCAGCCATCCGACGAACTCAGTAAAATCAACTGGGAGAAAATGACAAACATTATCCGCCTCGGTTTCCTGAATACATGGGAATTCGCAAACAGCAATGAATATCTGAAAGTAAATCCGGCAATCGATTTCCCGGGCTCCCCAAAACGCTAAGCGTGCAGATATTGCAGATTTGTTTCTGATCACTATCTCATAAACTTATACAGTTTATGAGATAGTGCAATTACAGAAGGTAGAATTTCTATCACAGGTGGCAGAATTTCCATTTCTTTATTGAAATATTTCATTTCAGAGCTTTCATCCTTCATTTCAGAGCTTCCATCGTCCATTTAGGAACTTCCATCCTTCATCTATGAACTTCCATTCTTTATTTCAGGACTGCTATCCTTCATCTCAGAGCTGTCATCAACCATTTCATGGCTGCTATCCTCCATTTCAGAACTGTAAAATGACATAGAGGCAGTGTCAACCTTCATTTCAGTACTGCGAATCGACATAGAGGCAGTGTCAACCTTCATTTCAGAACTGCGAATCGACATTGCGGTAGTGTTACCATTCATTTTATTATTTACAATCTCCATTTCTTTAAATTCAGCCTTTATTTCCAATTTTACAGATAGTATTTTGCTTATTTTATTCTCCATTTTCAGATATACAAATGACATTGCAGTTGAAATAACCAATGTTTCAGCATATATTAATTGAATCATAAGAGACTGTTTTGAAATTTCCCGTAGGGAATACAGATGGGTAGAAAAATTGAAACACATGATAAATTTTGTCCCGGACGGGACAAAACACTAACCAATTTGCTTTGTTTCTACCCATATTTTGTTCCTAACGGAACAAATAAACAAAAATCAAAACAGTCTCTAACACGACCGGGTTTATTTCTCATAACAAACATTTCACATTACACTACTTCAAAAATGTTGTTTGAAAAACGAAGGGTATTTCAAGCGGAAACAGTTCGTTTGAACGGTTTCAACTTGTTTGGAAAAACAGAATCGAATGCAGTTATTCTGTTTCAGACAAAAAAAACCTTTTCTTTGCACCAAAATTATTTAGGATGAAACGAGCCATGATCAAAATATTCTTACAGATAAACAATTATAAGGCGAGTTCCATCGAATACCTTAAAGAATTAACAATTAGAATGAGATGACAAAGAAGCGGGTGAATATTGTTACAATGGGTTGTTCGAAAAACCTTGTTGATTCGGAGGTTTTGTTAAACCAGTTGGAACGGGGGAAGTTTGAAGTGATGCACGATTCAAATGAAACAGGGTTTGATGCTGTTTTTGTGAATACCTGTGGTTTTATTCACGATGCTAAACAGGAATCGATTGACATGATACTTGATTATGCCGAAGCAAAAAAACGTGGCGAAATCAACAAACTATATGTTATGGGTTGCCTTTCTGAACGCTACCAGAACGACCTCGAAAAAGAGCTGCCCGAAGTTGACCGCTATTTTGGCAAATTCGACATGAAAGCAATGGTTGACGAATTGAAAGTTACCTATCATCCCGAATACATTTACGAACGGAAAATTACAACCCCGTCGCATTTTGCCTACCTTAAAATTTCGGAAGGATGCAACCGCTCGTGTTCATTTTGTGCGATACCGATGATGACAGGCCGCCACAAATCGCGCACAATTGAAAGTCTGATAATGGAAACCCGTTATCTGGCAAAAAAAGGGGTAAAGGAAATTTTGCTGATTGCACAGGAACTCTCGTACTACGGAATTGATATATACGGAAAAAGCCGCCTCGCTGAATTGGTAAACCTGATATCTGAAATTGAAGGTATTGAATGGATTCGCCTGCATTATTTGTACCCCACAAAGTTCCCGTACGATATTCTGCCTGTGATGCGCGAAAATCCAAAGGTTTGCAAATATGTTGACATGCCTTTGCAACACATTGCCAACCCTGTTTTAAAAAATATGATGCGCCACGTTACCCGTGAAGAAACCGAAGCGCTGATTAAAAGGATAAAAGACGAAGTTCCGGGGGTTGTCTTGCGGACTACTTTCCTGGTTGGTTTTCCGGGCGAAACCGAAGCCGATTATGAAGAGCTGAAAGATTTTATTGAAGAAATGAAATTCGAAAGGTTGGGTGTTTTTCCATTCTCGAATGAAGACGGGACTTATGCAAACAGGCATTTTAAAGATGACGTTCCGGACGAAGAAAAGCAGGAACGTGCCGATGAAATAATGGAAATACAGCAAGAAATTTCGGCCGGCCTGAACCGGCAAAAAGTTGGGAAGATAATGAAGGTAATTATCGACAAAAAGGAAGGTGAATTTTACGTTGGTCGCACCGAATTCGATTCGCCCGAAGTGGATGGTGAAGTACTGGTTACTTCTTCCGGCAAACTTAAAAATGGCGACTTTGTGAATGTGAAAATTACAGGTTCGGAAGATTACGACTTATACGGAGAAGTGGTTTAATGAAATTGATAAATAGTATTTGAAAACGCTGGCTTCCGGCCGGCGTTTTCGTTTTGGTAAACTGTGATTTAATTCAGAAATATTCTACCGTTCAACTCATTTTTAATTAGGGTTAATGGCATTATAGCTAATGAAAACTGAAGTTAAAATTGTTGCACATAAAGTTGCAGGATAAATACAAATATCTCGTTTCCTTTACCTCGTATGGCACGGGGACAAATTATATCTTATCCTTTGTAATCGCAGGATTAAATTTAACTTTGCTGCCTTTAAAACAAAAATAATTACATGAAACTATTCGAAGGACATACTTTTCACATTCCGGTACTCGGGGTAGGATATTCAATTGACACACCAATAAACGTTGCCCATTTTGGAATTTCGTCGGTTATTTCGCTGGTTGATGACACTACCATCGAAAATATGCGTGAGTTCTACAGTAAAAAGTTCGATATTCCTTTTCAAACCATATCAAAGAAAGTTGACGATTTCAGGGCGAAACGAATTGCTTCGTACCTGAATCTGGTTGATGAAATTGTAAAGCGAAAAGTCCAGGAATTAAAGGAATCGGCAACAAAGGCGGGTGGCGAACTGGAAAAATATGTTGACATGCTTCCTGATTTTTCGGCCTTAAAATCGAAATTTAACCTTGCAGAAAAAAGCCAGCAGGCAGCCGAAGAACTTACAAAGTGGATAAATGAAAAACTTCACGTTGGTTCGATCGACGTAAATATAATGACCAAGCTTGATAAGGTAAATTCGAAAGACGGCGTTGAACTGCCAGTCGAATACAACGATGCACACGCTGCACTGCGCGGTTTTGCAACAAGTAATTTAAGTTCATCGTTGGTGCTTTCTGCCGGAATGAGTCCCCGTTTATACAGTTACATTGAAAATTTCGAAGATTTCTTCCCCGATAAAAACGGGAATATCAAAAAGAAGATCATATTAAAAGTCAGCGATTTCAGATCGGCTTTTGTACAGGGTAAAATGCTGTCGGCAAAAGGACTTTGGATTTCTGAATACCGCATTGAATCAGGGGTGAATTGTGGCGGACACTGTTTTCCAACCAACGGAATTTTGTTCGGGCCAATTCTCGAAGAGTTTAAACAAAACAAGGAAAAGCTTTACGAAACCTGCATTGCGGCATATAAAACTGCGCTTGAAGCAAAAGGCCATGTTCAGCCAAATGAAACGCCGGTTATAAAAATAACTGCTCAGGGTGGAGTAGGAACTTCGGAAGAACACAACATGCTGCTTGATTATTATGAACTCGACAGTGTGGGTTGGGCAACTCCGTTTATGCTGGTTCCCGAAGTTATCAGTATCGATACCGAAACACTGAATATTCTGGCAAATGCAAAAGAAGATGATTTGGTTTACAGTGGTTTGTCGCCTTTGGGTGTTCCGTTCAACACAGTAAAAGGTGTGTCGATGAGCATCGAAAAGATGGAACTGGCAAAAGCCGGGAAAGCAGGTGCCAACTGTACAAAAGGCTTTTTGAAATACAATACCGAATATACTGAAAAACCAATCTGCACTTCTTCGCGTCAGTATCAAACCATCAAATTAAAAGAACTTTCTGACATGAATCTTCCTCAGGAAGAATATCAAAAAGCTTACAGTAAAATTGTTGAAAGGGAATGTTTGTGCAAAGGTTTGAGTACTTCAACCCTGTTGTCGAAAAACCTTGAAGTTAAACCCGATTATAAAGTAACCTGCTGTCCGGGACCAAATCTGGCATATTTCTCAAAAGTTTCAACTTTAAAAGAAATGGTTGACCACATTTACGGCCGCATTAATTTATTGGATAACCGTCCGCGCCCGCACATGTTTTTAAAAGAACTGGGAATGTATCTCGATATTTTTAAGGAGCGGATTGAAGAATTTTTAAAAGACCCTGAAAATCAAAAGGAGAAAAAGAATCTGAAATCGTTTCAGGACAATCTTTTCGATGGAATTAATTACTACAAGTCACTTTTCTCAGAAAAGAAAAAAGAGGTAATTGATGATTTGGAAAAGATGCTGAAGAAATATTCGGTGATTCATACGGAGTTGTAAGAGGAGGGAATTGAAGAGATTGAAGGAGATTGATTGGGATTGAAGGGATTGATTCAGATTGAAGAGATTGATTCAGATTGAAGAGATTGATTGAGATTGAAGATTAATCACAGAAACCAGTATCCAGAATCCAGCATCGAGAAACCAATATCCAGCATCCAGTATCCAGAAACTAACAAACAGAATCTACTTTCCAATCCTCCAGCGTTTTGCGTCAGTTTTCTCGGTAAAAATGCCGTGACTTACATATTTTACATCTTCGATGGAGTAAAACGCGTTGGGATTGTGGGTCTTTATTTGTTCAACCATTTTGGGCAATTCTGTGCGTTTGATGATGCTGTAAATGATACTTACATTCTCACTTCCGCCTTTGGCATCCTGGTGTGTAATTCCATAACCGGCCGCAATCAGTTTTTCGATTAGTGTATCTGCGGGTTTGCGGGTAATAATCTGGATTTTGACAATGCCCATTGCCAGTTTTTCCTCGATATACATTCCAATGTAATTTCCTGTTGCAAACCCTGCACCATAAGCAAAGTAGCAAACCCAATTGTCAAGATTCTCGAAAATGCGCGAAATGGCGAGCAACCAAATCAAAACTTCAAAAAAGCCAAGAATCGGGGCAACTAATTTTTGCCCTTTGGCAACCATAACAATTCTGATTGTTCCGATTGAAACGTCGCAGATTCGGGCAAAAAAAATCAGGAAGGGCAAAACTATATAGGTAAAAGTAGCACCTTCGTAAAATGAACTTAAGAGTACCATTATTTTTTTATTTCAAAATTAGCCTAAAATTCTGAAGTAAAATGGAACTTAATGGTTTTAAACTCGTCTTGCGCCATTTGCAGAATGAAAGCTGAATCGGCCATAAAAACGTCGCGGCCAAGTTTGTCTTTTGCCATTTTCTGGTGTTTCCGTTTTTTGAATTCTTCCAGCATTTTTTTGTCGTCAGATTGAATCCAGCAGGCCTTGTACATTGAAAGTGGTTCAAAACGGCATTTGGCGTTATATTCATGTTCAAGCCGGTATTGAATAACCTCGAATTGGAGCTGGCCAACAGTACCGATGATTTTTCGGCCGTTAAACTGGCTTGTAAAAAGCTGTGCAACTCCTTCATCCATTAATTGATCGACACCTTTTGCAAGTTGTTTTGATTTCATGGGGTCGGCATTTTCAACAAAACGGAACATTTCGGGCGAGAAACTGGGCAAACCTTTGAAGTTTATTTCTTCGCCGTCGGTTAACGTATCACCAATTATGAAGTTGCCTGTATCCGGAACGCCGATAATATCTCCGGGAAATGCTTCTTCAACAATTTCTTTTTGCGATGCCATAAATGCAGTCGGGCTTGAAATCCTGAAAGTCTTTCCCAGCCTTATATTTTTATACATTTTATTGCGTTCGAACCGCCCCGAGCATATTTTTACAAAAGCGATCCGGCTGCGGTGATTTGGGTCGATGTTGGCATGTATTTTAAAAACGAAACCTGTAAATCCCTCTTCTTCAGGTCTAACTTCGCGTTCTTCGGTAAAACTGGGTTTTGGCGAGGGGGCAATTTTTAAAAACGCATCAAGCAACTCCTGAACGCCAAAATTGTAAAGCGCACTGCCAAAAAATACAGGTGCAAGATCGCCTGCGAGATAAGCATTCCTGTCGAATTCATGATAAACACCTTCTGTAAGTTCAAGTTCATCGCGCAAAGTCTGGGCATCGGCGCCAATGTAATCTTCCAGGGCTGGATCGTTTATATCTTCGAATTTTATGCGCTCTTCAATTGCCTGAATATCGGGTACAAAAAGTTTGAGGCTTTTATTGTAAATATTGTAAACTCCTTTAAAATCGGGACCGTTGTTTATTGGCCAGCTCAACGGTCGGACCTTTATTTGCAATTGTCTTTCCACGTCGTCCATTAACGAAAACGGGTCTTGTGCAGGCCGGTCCATTTTGTTTACAAAAACAATTACAGGGGTTTTGCGCATCCGGCAAACGTTCATCAGTTTTTCGGTTTGCGGCTCAACACCTTTTGCGGCGTCAATTACAATAATTACACTGTCAACAGCAGTTAAAGTTCTGAATGTATCTTCCTGAAAATCCTGGTGGCCGGGCGTATCAAGAATATTCACCTTGTACCCGTCATATTCAAAACCCATTACCGAAGTAGCTACCGAAATACCACGCTGGCGTTCGATTTCCATAAAATCGGAAGTTGCTCCCTTTTTAATTTTGTTACTTTTCACGGCTCCTGCAACACGAATTGCACCACCAAAAAGCAACAGTTTTTCTGTTAAAGTAGTTTTTCCGGCATCGGGGTGACTTACAATTCCAAAAGTCCGCCTGCGTTGTATTTCTTCAAGAAATGTCATTTTTCGATAACTTTAATTTTGAGGGCGCAAAAATATAGAAAGTAGTTGGAAGTTTAAGGTTCAAAGTTCAAAGTATTTTTAAATCAACTAAAAACCAAATTTACGGATTTCCAACAATCTCAATAAATTTCCACAAATCTCAAATCCTCATTTCTTCGCTTTCCTCAGTATCTCCGAAATATGCGCCCAGTATTTCTCGTGAAATTTTACACTTTTTTTGCCAATAATTTCATGGTAACTCTGTGGTTTATCTTCGGGGTTGAATTTTCGCAAATACAAATCTTCATATAAACCCGGAACTTCGGGGTGAAACTGAACGGCAAAAACATTGGGGTAAGTTTTGTGTGCAAGCCCTTCAACTATTTTTCCGTCGGGTGAAAGTGCAGTAATTTCAAGTCCCTTTCCAATTTTCTCGGCTGCCTGGTGATGACTGCTGTAAACGCGGGGTTCAAACTTTTTAGAAACGTCAACCGCCACACCAAAAAAACCATGATTTGTAAATTGAATCGTATGCAGATTTATTCCCATCAGTAATGAATCTTCAACAATTTCCTGCCAGTAATTGCGGTGCAGATTGGTGCGGCCCAGGTTTAAAATTTCCTGCGGTGTTGATGCTCCGTAAATTTCTGAAGGTATGTCCTGTATTAAAGTTCCGCCGGTGGCAACATTCATGGTTTGCAT
>DAOPKR010000133.1:0-11990 GCA_035391305.1 Draconibacterium sp. | reverse complement strand
CGTAAAGTTACTCACCCCCTGCCCCCTCAAGGGGGGAACAGTCGGTTAAGCTTTAGCGAAGCTGATTATTGGCAATTCTCCCCTTGAAGGGAGAAAGGGGTGAGATTATTATGTTCTTTTCTGAATTCATGTATTTTATTACTGTTTTACAAGCGGGTCAACCTTTTCTTTGATAATTGATTTGAATTTGACAGGATTTGTAACTGCATACAAAAATCCCTCATTGGTAAGGTTCACCTGTTTGCTGCCGTTAACCACCAACAGGGTTTGTCCTGATACCTTCAGCTTTTTGGCAATTTCCTGTGTTGCTTTGTCTTCAAGGTTTAAAGCCTGAAATGAAACTTTGTCACCGTACAGTTCCTTTAGGTCCAGTTTTGCCTCCGATTCAACCGTTTTGCATGTTTCGCAACGTACCTGGTTGTGAAAATAGTAAGCTTGTATTTTGGCCTTGCTGCCGGTTTGTGCGTTTACTAAAAATCCGCTGAATAAAGCTGTAAACAGAATGCACAAGAATAATGACTTTTTCATGTTTTTTTGATTATTTGGTTAGTACTTGTTTGATTTCTTCTGCCGATGGCACCCTGCCTTTTATCTCCACTTTTCCGTTAACCACAAGCGCCGGTGTGCTCATTACACCGTATTTCATGATTTCCATAATGTCTTCAACCTTACTAACTGTGGCGTCAATTCCGTTTTTTGCCACTACATCGCGGGTTAAACTTTCAAGTGTTTTGCATTTTGGGCAACCTGTCCCTAAAATTTTAATTTCCATTTTTGCAAGTTTTAAATCGTTTAAATCCATGATTTTTATTTTTTTAGTTCGCTATTCGCAAAACAACGAACAATGTTTTTAAATTTTTTTAGATTCCCAGAAACTGTTTAAAAAGTAGTTGCGCTTCTTTCCAGTTTTCTTTGTTGATACAATATTTAACCCGGGGAGCCTCAATTTCGCCCTGAATTAATCCGGCATCTTTTAATTCTTTTAAGTGTTGTGATAAAGTAGATTTTGCAATGGGTAATTCTTCACTTAAATCGCCGCTGTAGCAGCAACTTTGGTTTGAGAGCAACTCCAAAACATACATCCGCACAGGATGCCCCATTGCCTTGGCATACCGGGCGGCTCGTATTTGCTTTTCCGTTGTAACTGATTTTAGACTCATACTGTTCGTAAATTTGCGAACAAAGATAGGTGCATTTTTCAAAATACAATAAATGAATTACAATTTTTTTGTGTTTGAAATAAACTGGATTTTCCTGCTTTATAAGGGTAAAAATTCGAAACGCTTCGGTTAGCCGATAATTTTCCTTGGAAGTATTCACTGCCCCGGCGTTTTAAATCTTTTTGCCAGTTTTAATATTTGATGGTTTGATTATAAACACAATCCACACGACAAACGAGAGAAAATTCAGTAATATTTATGACAGTTTCCGGAACAAGGTATTTTTTCGCGAAATTTTGCGCATCTCATTTCATTGTAAAGGACACCATTCTTAACAATTGACAATATTACTCTATTTCAACTAATCAACTCTTTATAAACAACATGTATCTTAATGATTCCTTTTCTTCAAAAACAAATTGATGAGTTAGAATGATTGTTTTATAATATGATTACTTAGGGATATATTTTTTGAAGTCAGAATTGTCTGTTTGGATAAAATCAGGACGTGATTTCCAAACACGGTCAATATCCTCAGGTTCGTTTATTACCCACACCACAATTCCATAACCTTTTTTGTGGACAAGGGAAATGTCCTCTTCATTAAAATCATCTTTCCCGTATTTTAACGAAATCCCCCTTGCATCTGTTGCTCTTGCATCAGCAATACCTTTATCTATATCACCAAAACAGGTGACGCATTGACCAACTACGTTCTGTTCGGCCATAATATTCAAAAATGCTATTGAACTTGATTCAATTAAAACTTTATATTCCATTTTGTATTTTTTTACCAGGGTTTTAACAGATTCTGCCATTTGCCGCATTACCGAAGGGGTACTTAATATTTGGCAGTACTGTCCTTTTATATCAAGCGAAATGTACGAATCAGGATATTTTGCTGACATTAATTCAAATACCGATTCAAGTGTGTGATACCTGACAACTCCATCACATTCTGCAGCCCCTGTAATTTGCAGGTCAGTCAACTCCTGAAAACAACCAATTACATTACCGTCGCAATCGTGTACTTCGTTATCATGATCGAGCCATAAAGTACCATCTTTGCTCATTTGAATATCAAGTTCTATCCCATCCATTTTAGTTAATCCGTATTCAGCAGCAGAAATTGTGTTTTCAACAAAATCAGTATTGTCGCCACAACCCCGATGCATTAAAACCCTTGTGTTCAATCCTTTAATTGGATTAT
The DNA here is from genome assembly GCA_035391305.1 of Draconibacterium sp. Classification (GTDB taxonomy): domain Bacteria; phylum Bacteroidota; class Bacteroidia; order Bacteroidales; family Prolixibacteraceae; genus Draconibacterium. The sequence goes on along the minus strand of DAOPKR010000133.1, from coordinate 9,620 downwards.
CAGTATCATAAATAATCCGTTCGCAACCTATTAATGAAAATAATATGATGAAAAGTAAAATGATGCTAGTTTTCATTGTGTTTTAACTTATAAATGAATTTTATACCAAAATTTGAATTAATACGATCGGGGTATCCTGAAATGACATTTTGCTTTCTGTCTGACGTTAATACAGTACTAAATATTATTCCGCCTTCAACGCGCACCAGCAAGGTATTTGAAATACGATAAGCCAATAATGCCATTATTGGCATAGATAAACTCTGAAATAAATAGAATTCATCATTTTGAGTCCAGTACAACGCACCCACTGAATAACCGGGCTTTATTTTCCAGTTCTGAGGCTTTAGAAAAACCTGGTTGAATGAAAAGCCGCCCGACCACAAAGTTTTATTATTCAAACCAAAGTTTGTCCCGCCATTTACCTCAAAAGAAGATCTTTCTGAAAAATTCCACTGTGTTCCTATATTGGCCAAATCATATCTCCCGATCCCACTTGTGAACGAAAATCCATTTTGTGCAGTTATGTTTCCGTTTATCAAAAGAAGAAATGCGCTAAGAATGGTGAGTTTATACTTAAACTTGCTGCACGGCATTTTAAAAAAACTATTCATCGTTATTTATTAAATTAATTATTCTATAAACAAAATAGCTATTAATCAAACATTTATCAGCGATTAGTGCAAATAACAAATTGAAAATAATTTTGTTTTATACAATAAGAATTTAAACGATCACGAATTTTTGAGGAAAAGTTATAAGGGTATTTCAATACTGTAATTCATTCTATTTACAATATTGGTTATGTTAATCTGGCAAATAAACAGTAAAGACAAAATTCCGAATTTATATTCAAAATTCTTAAACTGATTGAAGAAATGTAACCTGACAAATTTGGCTTATTTAGAAGTCAATAATTTTTGCAAATATGATTTCGTCGTAAATCTTTCCTTTTTTGATGATTGCTTTTTTATGCACGGCTTCCCTTTCAAATCCGCATTTCTCCAAAACCCGCATTGATGCAGGATTATATTCAAAAATTCCGGCATGGATACGCACAATATCCATGTTTTTAAATCCGAAATCACAAATCAGGTTCACTGCTTTTGTCATAATTCCATGATTCCAAAACGGTTCACCAAGAAAATATCCAATCTCAGCCGATTTGCGGTAAACATCTGTACCTTTATGTAAACCAATATTTCCGGCATAAACACCGTTATACTCAATTGCAAATATCTGGGAGGTTTCAAGTTTTGCATATTTTTCGAGGAAATTTTCTGCATCAGAAATTGTGTAAGGATTCGGAAAAGCATCACGCAGGTTAATACTTATTTTCGGGTTATTTGCCAGTTCTGCAAGACGGTATTTGTCATCGCCCGTAAACTCTCTGAGTGTAATTAAACCATTGGTTAGTCTTATCATTTTGATATGAATTGGTTTACTGATTAATAGTCGATAAATGCAAATGTACAACTTGAATTTTTGCCTGCCGGAATTATTTTTAAGAAATTTTCCGGTAAACCTTTTTTCTGATTTGCAGCAGATATTCGCTAAGTTTCTCATCGCTGATATCAGCTTTTGTGCACATTATTTTCAATTCTACCTCAGGTTTGTTTTTATCATAGGAAGGCTGAAAATATTGCCGTTCAAGTAAACTAAAACCATTTCTTTCATAAAATTTTATGCGGCGTTTGCTGATTTCATTAACAGGAAGTTCGGTTTCAAGAATCAGAATTTTGAATTTCTCCCGCAAAGCCGAGAGTGTCCCCTCTCCTATTCCAATGCCCCGTAACTCGGGTTTTACAGCCAAATGTTCTATAAAAACAAATTCATTAAAAACCCAGAAAATACATAACCCGGCTATTTTGTTTTTATTAATTAAAATTTGATTTATGTAATGATCTTCTTCCTGAACCAAAAGTTTCAACTGATCAAATTCTCTTCGTTCTTCAGGTGGAAATGACGTGCAGTAAAGATTTCTGATGATTTTCAAATCACCTGGTCCCGATATTCTTTTAAACACGATTTTCACTTATAAACTTTTTAAACTGGCTAATTCCCAATATACCCGATTTAGCAAAAGTATAAATTGAATGTTTGCTTAAAAGATTTTTTTCCGAAGAATTTAAGGTAAAATCTGAAGTGAAAAATGGTTACTTCCAATCTTTTAACAACACATTTTATTCAATTCATAAGACTTAACCGAATCTGCATGTTTATTGTAGTTCAATATTTATTCCGGCATTGTAGCCAAACCACATATATTGCCTTTTATTTTTACCGCTGTGTTCCCAGATTGGGTTGGGCATATCTACAGTTCCATATTTTCCATTTACAATGTAATCTGTAATGTAGTGGTTAAAAGACGGCCCGCCAAACAGCGTGATCCGTTTTGTTAAATGAAACTGATAAGTGAGGTTAAGTTTGTGCAACAGGTTTAAGTTGTCCCAGACATTATTGTAAACCATTTGATTTGCGATTCCCTCTATGGCAAGAGAATGTCGCGGGTGCAATGAAACCAAACTGCCAAGTCCAAGTCCATAACTATAAACATCTTTATTTTCGTATCTGCCGTATCCGAGGGTATAAATATTATACAATTTTGAAACCCCCATTTTGTAACTTACACTGGAATAAAGCACTTCGCTGCTGCTTACCTCAACTGCATAGTACCCGTCTTTTGTAAAACTTATCAAACCCAGGGCAATTCCATCGATGGTGTCAGAAACATTGACCAATCCCAGTTGAAATCCTTTCATCTTTTTTGCATAATTGGTAAGCCCCAATTGAAACCCATTCATGCCTTTCGTATAATTTACCAATCCCAGCTGAAATCCGTTCATATTTTCGAAAGCAAAATTTATCAGAGAAACCTGGGCCCCTTTTGAATTCTTTTGGGCAAAATTTGTAATTCCGGACAGCATTAGCCCATTGGTTTCACCGCCGTTAAGATTGGCAATACCTGCAAGTTGCAATCCTTTTGCATCTTCTTTTGTGAGGTTTGTTATTCCGCCAACAACAGCACCATTAAAAGAGCCGGTATTTATGTTGCAAATACCGCCAATCTGCGCCCCGGTTACATCGCCTTTGTTAAAGTTTCCAATACCGCCAAGTTCAAATCCGCTTACACCGCCATTCATTCCCCAAATAACATTTAATGAAAAGTTATTTGCTTTGTCCATTGAATTTTGACCATTACTGCCCACCGGATAAAAGAAAGTTACCTGAACCGGAGAAGTTGTTTTCACATCCTGTGCGAATAATGCTAAAGTTGTTGCTAAGAATACCAACAATGTAATTCCTGCTAATTTTTTCATCTTTTTCATAATTTAAAATTCAATTTTATAGCTTAATGAAGGGACCACAATAGACTGGGAATCTTCTTCAATTGCATTGGTCCGGTAGTTATATTTATAACCATAAAAATCTTTTGAACCCAAAAGGTTAAGAACCTGCAGTGACCAGATACTGGAATGGTTCTTTTTGTTTATCCTCCAGCTAACGGAAGTATTAACATGATAAACTGCGGGTTTCTCCTCTTCAAAAGGGCGCGAATAGTCGTAAACAATGTATTTGTTAAGGTGGGACAATTCTTCGTCAACAGGAGTTATTCTCTGGCCGCCCAAAAAATTTACCCGGCCGTTTACGCCCAGTATTTTGTTTTTATTAGAACCAAAAACCCATTCTTTTCCAAATAATAAATTCACGGCATACTTCGAACTGTACTTTCCAAGGCGTTCAACCTTATCGCCGGCAACAAATTTCGATTCAAACAAAGATGCTGTCAGCAAATAATAATAGCCATCTTTAAGAAACCGTTCCAAAGTGAAATCGATGCCAATGTTGGTTCCGGTTCCTGTGCTTTCAAGTTTTTCACTAAAAAACCAGTCACCTTCCATGTTTAATGCCGAGTATGTGCTGTCGGGACTAACAGGAACATCGTATAAAAACTGTGCAAAGGGTTCAATTTTTAACCGAACGTTGTTGCTTACACTTACATCATAGGAAAATACCAAATGATGGGCTTTTGTTACCGGCAAATCTTTATTTGGTGTGTCAATCATGCCCCCCGAATTTACCCTTGCAAAATATAAGCTTTGTGGTTCCAGCCGCGAATGGTTACCATAAGCAAAACCCAGGGAATGCAAATGGTTGATTTTATATGTTACACCCAATCTGGGTTCAATTAGAAACTCTTTGTTCAAACTAAAATACTGGGCATGTACTCCCAAATTCATCGAAAATTGTTCTGTTAAGTCAATTTTTGATTGCGAATGCAACTGGAATAAATTTGAAGAGCCATTTTCATCTGCTGCGGTTAGTAAGCTGTCACCAATTTCAGGGGCATATTTTAATTGCGATTTATAATGATAATTATTGAAAGTGAAACCGGTACGGTTGGTATGTTTTGAACCAAACTTATGGTTGAGGGTGGTAGAAAGGGTGTATTTGTAATTCCTGTTATCGATATGTTCTGTTGGATGCTCCCGCAATTCTGTATCCAAAATTCCTTCATCATATTTTATTGTATTTCCGCTGGCAACCAACAAGGATTTTATATATGTTTTTTGCCCCAATATGAATTTGTGGTTAATTCCAATTGCCCCCATATTTTGGGAAACATCACCCACTTCCTGGTCATAAACAGTTTCCCACAATGTTGAATCTGCCTCGCCGTCCATGTTTAGATTGTCGTCTGCGGCCAGTCCCCACAACGAAAAGGTTCCTGCATTTTCTGTGGGGAGGTTAATTTTAAAACTTAAATCCTGATAAACCGGAATGTTTGAATCTTCGGGCAAAATGGGTTTTATTAATCCAAAAGTCGAATACCGGTAGTTAAACAAATAGGAAGCTTTGCTTTTTTTCGAAAACGGTCCTTCAGACGAGATATCCAGTCCAAGCGCTCCGATTTGAAAAGCATGTTCGTGTTTTTCATTGTTCCCGTTTCTAAGGTTAATATCGAAAACACCCGACAATGCATTGCCATACTCGGCAGGAAAAGCACCTGTGTAAAAATCGGAGTTGGCCAGCATCAAACTGCTAAGCGCTGAAATTCCGCCGCCGCCAATAGTTGATAAATCGGCAAAATGATTTGGATTAGGAATTTCTGCGCCTTCCAGCCTCCAAAGCAATCCTTTGGGAGCATTTCCGCGAACTATAATTCCGTTATCGTCGAGGTATCCGGTTGAAACCCCCGCAAACGAAGAGGCCAACCTGGCCGGATCATCAAATCCGCCGGCATACCTGTTTGCTTCTTCCACCGAAAAAGTCCGGGCGCTTAAAGTTGCCATGCTGTTTTGCGGGCGGTCTTTGGAAAAGCCTTTAACTGTAACCTCTTCTACCTGTGCAAGCGATTCCTTTAACGCAATATTCAGTATTATTTCCTTACCTGAGCTCACCATGAGTTCGGCAATGATTTTTGTTTTGTAACCAATAAACGAAAACTGGATGGTGTGCCTGCCTACCGGAACATAATCCAATCTGAATACACCTTCACTGTTTGTTGTTGTTCCGAGTGGAGCTGACAAACTGGTTACCGAAATATTGGCAAATGGCAACGGCATTTGGGTTTCCGCATCAACAACAGTTCCCCGAACTACCTGTGTGAGGTTTTGCGATTGTGCGTAAGTAGTAAATAATAAACATAAAATGGAAACATGCAAAGTTCTGACTGCTCTTTTCATCCTGTAAAAATTTAATTGTTTTAAAACTATTTCGGCAGGATGACAAACACTTTGGTCAGTACCCCCATCGGGGGAAATAAAAAAATGGAAAAAAAAATTGAGAGACTGTTTTGATTTTTGTTTATCTGTTCCGCTAGGAACAAAATATGGGTAGAAACAAAGCAATTGGGTTAGTGTTTTGTCCCGGACGGGACAAAATTTATCATGTGTTTCAATCTTTCTACCCATCTGCATTCCCTGCGGGAAATTTCAAAACAGTCTCTGAATTTCTGAATAACTTGATTTATAGCATTTGGGCAGGATTATTAAATACCTGAAGTCAGATTGAATGAATCATAAACCAATTCTTAAAACCTTAAACTGCAATGCCAGCCAAACCAGTTTTTATTTTTTTGGTTGAAAATGGCTTTGTCGATATTATTACTGCCATATAAAAATGAAGAATTGGGGGATATTTCAGAATACGTTTTTGCCTCCCCGCTTTTTTCAACTTTAAAAATATTAAGCGAAGGGCCAACCGAAAGGGTAAGATGGCGCGCTAACTTATAGTTTACTCCAAGCTGAAATTTATATAAAGTGCCATTATACACGCTATATTTAGAGTCGGCGCTTAATACTGCTGAAGTTATTAAATCAAGGTTTGCTGAGAATTTTTTATGTACACTGGTTGTGTACCCCAACCCAAACCCTGCATTTATAAACTGCCCGTAACCCGCGGTTACCATGCTATACAAATGATCTCCCCCTGTTTTATAGGCAGCGTTTATATAAAAGGTCTCGTTGCCTGATAATTCCATCTTCCTGTAGCCGTTCTTTACAATGTTGATCAAGCCAATCTGCACCCCTTTTTTTATGGTGTCGGCCACATTAACAAAACCAAATTGTACCCCTTTCAAAGTGTTCGAATAATTATATAGTGTACTTAACTGAATACCATTTGCTGATTGCGTAGCGAAGTTTGCCACTGCGCTAATCTGGGTTCCTTTTACATGCTCAGCATCGTTGTAAACCGAACTTATCTGAATATTGGACGTGTCTTTTTTGTGAACATTGGCCACTCCGGCAAGCTGCATTTTTATTCCTTTTACCGATGGATTATTATTTTCACCTTCAGAAATATTAACAATGCCACTAATCATAGTTCCTGCATAATTGCCTCTTACAATGTTAATAACCCCTCCGGCCTGTGCGCCTTTTAAATTCCCATATACAATATTTACGACTCCTGCCGCCTGAAATCCGGTTACATTTTTGCCCACAAAATTACCAACTCCCCCTGCCTGAAATCCGCTAACATTATTCTGAATAATATTGGCCACAGATCCAAACTCAACGCCTTTTATTTCGGCAGTGTAGCCTGCAATCACGTTTAACGAAACATTATTTGTGGTTCTTCCATTTATCAAATCGTTGGTACCCAAATAAGGCAGCAAAGAAACCTGAGCAGCTTGCCAGTTAAAAACATTGAGGTTGTCAGACATGTATAAAACCTCATCGGGAACCATAAACTTAACCAGCTTTAAATCACTGACACCATGTTTTTCTATTTGCGACAATGCCGAAATTTCCTGTCTTTCAATTGGTTTAAGGTCGGGGCCAAAAAGCCTTTGTTCGGCAAGCGAAATATTTAGCACATTTTGCGACTGCCCCTGACTCATGTAAATTACAGTATCCCTGAATCCGGAAGAGCTGATATTAAGCGCAACCGGGTGGTATTTATCGCTGATAGTAAAACTATAGTAACCATCAAAACTTGTAAATGCGGCTTTTTTTCGATTCGCCTCATACACTATCGCATTTCCCAAAGGTTTATTATCAGGGCCAACAACCTGGCCGCTAAAAGAAAAGCTTTCACCCCGTTTGTCGATTGGAGGAAGGTTGCCCTGAATAATTACATGTGTGCCAACCACTTTGTATTCAAAATCAAGGCTTAGCACTTTCTTTAGCACCATCTCCAGGGGTTTGTTTTGCTCGTTAATGCTTATTGTTTTCTCCTCGTTAATCAATTGCCCTTCATATGAAAAATTAAAATGGAGTTGCTTTTCGAGATTATTTAACACGCTTGCAACTGAAGCATTATTAACTTGAATGGAAACAGGCATCTCAAGATAATTCTGTGCTTTAGTTGCAAAAGACAGAAACATCATGATAATAATAAAGCCTGGCGAATAGCTTTTCATAATTTACTGACTGTAAATGCGATAAGTGTTTCCTTCCCTTGAATAGCTTATATCAAAAGTGGCAGCTATTACATCCAGTATTTCATCCACATTCTTATTCTTAAAAGTTGTTGATAAATTGGTGTAATTGATATAATTGTCTTCGCATACTATCTTCACTTTGTAGCATTCCGACAATACTTCAAACACATCTTTTAAAGGCCTGTTTTTAAATACAAAAGTGTTATCGTTCCAAAATAAGGATGACAGAGAAGCCCGGTCGCTAAATAACTTTTTTTGCTGATGCGATAAAATTCCCCGCTCACCTGCCTTCAGTTGCAGCCGGAGCGTGTCAGGAGAAGAATTCATTGGGTAAAACAGTTCAACAAGCCCGGCAACAACATCTACGGTTACATTTGTTTCGTTTGTTACTTTTACGTTGAAACTGGTTCCCAAAACACGCACACCACCCATTCCGGCTTTTATTACAAAAGGGCGAAGGGTATCGCGAACCACTTCAAAAAAGGCTTCCCCTTCCAACACCATGTTTCGTTGGGTATCGTCAGCAGAGCTTAAATAAGTGAGTTTGCTGTTTTTATTTAAAGTTACCAATGAACCATCCGGTAAAGTATCCGTTTGAACAGAATCGGAATAATTGCTCACAACAATTTGATTTTGGCCAACAGATTCGGGTTTCAGTAAATTAAACAGAGTTATAACAAGCGCAATTGACGCTGCTGCAAAAATTACGGGAGTGAGGTAGCGTATAATCCTTTTTCCTGATTTTTTTTCATGTTCATCGATTCTGGTTTCCAAAATGTTCCAGGCCTTTGGAACATCAACCGGAAGAGGCGCAGGATCAAGGTTGCCGCTTTTTATCCATACATTTTCCAGTTCTTCAAGTTCCAGCCTGTTGGCCGGGTCAGCATCCAACCATTCAATAACCTGTAATTGTTCTGCTTTGGAAGTTTCCCCAAGTAAAAACTTTGTTAAAAGTACAGTGTCAATATGTGGTGAGTTGTTGCTCATTTTCTTTTCATTCTATCTCTTTTTTATCCGGCATCCGAAAGTATGACATTTCAATATAAACATAACCCTATTTGCCATTTAATATTTGATTGAAAAATATGATTATCAATGGCATATATTCTTTTAGTTCTGTTCTCAGATATTGTAAAACCTTGCCCATCTGGTTTTCAACTGTCTTTTTCGACAGGCCCATTTTCTCAGCGATTTCAACATAAGTCATTTCTTCATATCGGCTCATCAGGAATATCTTTTTGCGCTGCATTGGAAGGTTATCGATGCATGCCCTTATTTTTTTATCTAATTCACTGATGGAAAGTGGATCAGAATATTCCTTATCCTGTTTATCAATTTCGGCGCTGTTTTGCTGCTTGTAATTTTCCCTGATTTCAATATGTTTAATAAGGTTGATGCACCGGTTACGGACAGCCCTGTATAAATAGGAACCTATTGAAGTTTTGATTTCGGTTTTTTTGCGGTTAACCCAGAGCTGAAAAAACACCTCCTGTACAATTTCTTCCGAACCTTCCTGTTCTTTCAAAAAGTTAAAAGCGTATGACACCATTCGGCTGTAATGCTCTTTAAATAGCGCTTCAAAACCCTCGTGCGTTGTCCAGTTTATATTTGTATTTATATCTGAGGCCAAAATCAGAATTTGTTTTCAGCAAATGTAGAAAAAACCGGTTTCACATTATTAATGCCCATGCTCGTGTAATTCAGTTTCATGACCGTGGTTTTCGTCGTGCGA
>DAOPKR010000132.1:6831-12004 GCA_035391305.1 Draconibacterium sp. | reverse complement strand
CATCAAAAAAAGGAATTGGCGAAATTGCCCCAATTCCCGGATTAAGTCCTGATCCGATTTCTGAATTGGAGAAAAAAATATCCGGTCTTGTTCAGAAAATAAATTCCGGGAAAGAAATTTCAGAAAATGAATTTGAAGGATTTCCTGCAGTAAAATTCGGTTATGAAACGGCCTTGAAGGGACTTGATTCAAATTCACCGGTTTTACTTTTCCCTTCAAATTTCACAAACGGTAAAAAAGGAATCCCAATAAATGGATTAATCTGGATGGGAACCAAAGAATTTATGCTTCAGCAGGTAGCCCAAAAAATTGCTGCCGGGTTCACCTGTCTGAAATTAAAAATCGGGGCGATTGATTTTGAATCGGAACTTGAAATTCTCAACTCAATCCGGGAACTTTATTCAGCAGATCAACTCGAAATCAGGGTTGATGCAAACGGCGCTTTTACACCTGAAACTGCAAAGAGAAAATTGGAAATACTTGCAAGTTTCAAATTACATTCCATAGAACAACCCATTCAACCCGGGCAAACAAAGGAAATGCAAAAACTTTGTGCAGAAACGCCACTTCCAATTGCACTCGACGAAGAATTAATTGGAATCACAAACCGTTCGGAGAAAATAAAATTACTGGAGCAAATACAACCTCAGTATATCATTTTAAAACCAACTTTACTTGGCGGCATAAAAGCTTCGGAAGAATGGATTTCACTGGCAAAAGAACGCAATATTGGCTGGTGGGTTACCTCTGCATTGGAGTCAAATATCGGGTTGAATGCAATTGCACAATGGACGGCAACGCTTGATACCAAAAACTTTCAGGGATTAGGAACCGGCGGGCTTTTTACAAATAATATTGAAAGCCCGTTGTATGTTTCCGAAGGTTTTTTGTGGCATGAATCGAAAGGAAACTGGAACCTGGAAGCATTTTGATTATGAAACAGGAAATAAAAGCGCTTACATTAAACGGAAGATTTTTCCCGCTAAAAGAATTAGACGAATTCTGCAGGGAAGAGATTTCAAAAAATATAAGTCCCGCTTGGCAACTTGATATTTTCCGGTTCATTCTCGATTTTTTAAGCGAATCTGAATTTATTTACCAGCAAACTTCGGGTTCAACAGGAGCACCAAAAACTATTCAGCTTTCAAAAAAGGCAATGCTGAAATCAGCTGAAAACACGGTTTCATTTTTTAATTTGGAACGAAATCAAAAGGCGGTTCTTTGTCTGCCAGTTAAATACATTGCCGGTAAAATGATGATTGTACGCGCTTTTCTGGCTCAAATGAACCTCGTTTTAATTGAACCTGATGGAACACCTGATTTTTCGAAACTTGGTGAAGTTGACTTTTGTGCGATGGTTCCAATGCAGGCAGCAAATTTGCTGGAACAAAATAATTGGCCAAACATAAAAACACTCATTCTTGGTGGCGCAGAAACCAGTTCGGAACTTTTTGAAAAACTACAAAAAGTAAAAACAGAAGTTTTTGAAACTTACGGAATGGCTGAAACCTGCTCGCACATTGCTTTGAAACAAATAAACGGAGAAAATCCGCAACAGGTTTTCACAACTTTACCTGGAATCAGAATTTCAAAAGACGAGCGGGATTGTCTGGTAATTGACGCACCTTTTTTAAAAGAAAAAATAATTACAAACGATTGTATTGAACTGGTTTCAGAAAATAAATTTAAATGGCTTGGCCGGATTGATAACGTAATTAATTCAGGCGGAATAAAAATTCAACCTGAAATGCTGGAGAAAAAAATTGAGGAAATCCTTCAAAAATCCTGCGTTATTTTAAGTGAACCCGATGAAATTTTAGGACAAAAACTGGTGCTGGTTATCGAATCGGAAAAGCCTGAAAATCCAAGTCAAATTCAGGAAAAACTGGCTCCGCATTTTGATAAAAAAATGTTGCCGAAAAGTGTGTGGTTTCTTGCCGAATTTCCTCGAAACAAATCTTTTAAAATTGACAGGAAAATGCTGAAAGAATGGGGCCCGGGAGATTCCCATCTCCCGATTTAGTGCACCAGGGGCAGGAGATTCTCATCTCCTGATTTTTGTGTATTTCAAAAAACGTGTGCAAACCGCGGACTTGGGAAAGTCCGTATCCCAATGGGAGCAGGAGATTCCTATCTCCTGATTATAACCTTTCATTTCAACACAAAATACGGACTTGGGAAAGTCCGTGTCCCGGGTTCAAGAAAAGTTCCCGGCCACATTTGCCAGTCTTTCACTAAGCCTGCCGAAACGGGATTGTTAATGACATAATTTACAACATTGCTGAAATGTATTTCATTCCTGATGGTTGTGTCAAAGCTTTCATGCATCCAAAACTGACCTTCACCTCCTTCGTTTTCGTTGATTTGCCGCGCTGAATATAGTTTTACGGAGTGCAGAATATCTTGCAAATAGACAGATTTTTCGCTTTCATCTTTTTCAAAAACCGATAACACCCAATGAAAATGATTTGACATAATGCACCAAGCGTGGGAAGTCAACCGTTTCCCTTCCCAAAACTTCAAAGCCGTTTCTAAAATTGGCCTGTTTTTTTCCGTGGTCAATTTTATTTGTGGCAAATTTGAATTATGCAGAGCCTTATCATAAGCAAGGCGGTAATTATTCAACGCTATATAATATCGCCGTTGAAACATTTGAATTTCAGCAACTGCATCCTTATTTGCCTTTGCAAGTTTTAAATTTCCTTTCGCGATTTCCAATTCAAAAGCGTGTTTCTCCATTACTCCTTTTGGCATTGCACCAACAAGCGAGCATGTTACAGAATACCACTGTCCGGGTTGTTGGAAATGGGGTAGATTTCCTCTGTAATGTTCTTTTTTGGGTCTCATAATCTGGCGTTTTGAGAAGATTAAAGATAGAAATATTTTTCATCACGAATCCAATCGCGGACTTAGGAAAGTCCGTGTCCCAGAGGGAACAGGAGATTCCCATCTCCTGATTATAACTTTTCATTTCAACACAAAATCACGGACTTGGGAAAGTCCGTGTCCCGAAGTCCGCAACTTATAGAAATAACTGGTCTTTTCAGCTTTTACGTCAAAAGTAAAAATCTCTGAGTTCTTATTTTTATAAAATACCGAAAGCAAGCCGATATCGCCAGCGCAAAACAGGCTGTGCGCACTCATTACAAAAATCAGGAAATAAAAAACAGGAAGATTGAAAAAGAAAATTATTCCAATTAAAGTAATCAGTTTTACAACAAACAATGGAGTTAACGCAATGAAAGCAAACTGTTTTCGGTTGATTACAAAACTGTCAGCTTCGGCATAAAAAATGAATTTTCTCAAATAGCCGCCAAAATTAACTTTTGGAGCTCCAATAATTTTGAGAGCAATTCCATGTAAAAGTTCGTGAATAACAATTAGGAACGAAAACGAAAAAACAAGCGCTGCCAGAGTATAATAAATAGGTTCGAAAGAACTTTGGAAAGCCAAAACAATGGAGCGGGTAAAAAAGAAAATCCCGGTGAGAATCATCAAAACCTGGTAAATCATATAAATCTTAGTGATTTTACCGTTTTCAGCCAATTGGTTGATAACAAATTCTTTGATTTGCCGGTGGTTGAGTTGGGCAATCAATTCATATTTATCTGAATTTCGAAGTTCTTCGATGGACGGATTTTCCATGGTTATCTGTTTCTGATGAATTTATACAAATCGAGTATATTAAACAACCTCAGTATAAATGCAAAAAAAACAGATGCTGCAATCAGGAATAAATATCCGTAAAACCAGTTTTCAATTCTTAACGAAACTTCGGCCAAAATTACTGTTACGCTTGCAAATGCCGCCAATTTTAAGAGAAACAGGTAGTTTGGTTTCAGTTTAAAAATCAAAACCGCCAGAATTACCTGTGCGCCTGCTGTAATAATTTGGGTAAACAAGCTGGCATAAGCCGACCCAAAAGCCTGATAACGTGGAATTAATATCAGATTGAGCGAAACATTGATTACCATTCCGACAAAAGCCATAATATTCAATTGTTTCAGGCTTCCGTTGGCGGTTAGCAGAGTACCAAAAACATAGGTAGTTGCAATTCCGATAAACCCGGTCATCAAAATTCCCAGTAACTCCGACGAATGCTCAGTGTTTGAGTGATAAAGAACTTCCATTATTTCGGAATTGTAAAAAATACTTGAAACAGCTACAACCACCGCTGTTACAAACAGAAAAGTGAATGATAGTTTTATCATTTGAGCCAGATCGTCACCTTGTTTAATCATTCGGGCAAAAATTGGCAAAAGTAAACCTGCCACAAGCACACCAAACATTGAAACGGCATCGAGCAAACGAAACGCCTGCGCATAAATTCCGGCCTGCTGCTGTCCGATTGTTTCAGGCAGCAAACGTTCGAGCATTACACCGTCGATGCGGTTATAAAACCCCATCAGTAAAATTAACAAGGCATAAGGATATGATTTCCGAAGAAAAGCCATAAAAAATACGGGGCTAAAACGAATGCTGATTTTGCCTGACTTGTGCAAAACAATTGCAAAAGTGATAACCGAAGCCAGCAAATATGCTGCAGTTTGGGCATAAACAAACCATTCGATAGTAAAGTGCGATTTTAAGCTTTCGGAAAAAAGTAAAACGCTGCAAATGGCAATCATCAGTGTTCGATCGAGCACCGATAAAATACTGTCGGTGCGGAACAGGTGCAACCCACTGATATTTGAACGCAGATAAAGTGTAAATGAAATAAGGAACTGGTTAAAAATGAGGAAAAGAAGAAGGTGCATTTGTACTTTTCCGTAACCGATAACTGCTGCAACTGTTAAGCTAAAAACAGCATAAACAACAGCGAGCATAAATTTCAAACCAACAATATTCGACAAATGTTTTTTTAGCAGAAATTGATGCTGAGCAATATTTTTATTGTTGAAGTTGGTAATGCCAAGATCGAGCAAAATATTTAACAGCAACGAAAAGTTGAACAAAGCAAAATACATACCATAACTTTCGTCGCCCACTAAATTTTGCACATTTCGGTCGATACCCAGAATCCAAAAAGGTTTAATTAAAAGATTGAGGGTCAGTAGTAATATCAGATTGGTAACAAATTTGCGTTTCAATGCTTGTAATTCAATCAGTTAATGTATTTGGCAGAAAAAAGAAATTGTGTTTTTCAACTGTAGCTTTATCAATGGGAACCAAC
>DAOPKR010000132.1:4817-6731 GCA_035391305.1 Draconibacterium sp. | reverse complement strand
TGGCAGAAAAAAGAAATTGTGTTTTTCAACTGTAGCTTTATCAATGGGAACCAACTTCTTTTTTTGCAAAACTAACGAAGAATAGCCAAGTTTGGTTAAAAGATCGATACATTTTTTTCGGTTATCATTTTCCCACAATTCACAATAAATAATTGGCTTGTCACGTGCAATTAGTCTTTCAGCTCCTTTCAAAACAAAATATTCGAAATTTTCAACGTCGATTTTCATTGCTGTAACCGGCATTTTAAGCTTCTTCAATTCATCAAATTCATCGAGACAAATTACCGGAACTTTATATTTAAAGCCATCGTTGTTTTCAGTGTTTTCTTCATGAATAACATGGCTCAAACCGTGCATTGGCACATTGTTTATTACCGGCATAACCATTTCAAGTTCTCCCGGTTTTTCACCCGCTGCAACCTGGTATTCTTTTATATTTTCAAGTTTGAATTTCTTCTTTATCCGCTTCAAAGTATTCATATTCAGCGTTAAAGGTTCAAAAGAAAAGATTGTACTTTGGGGAAAACTTTTGGCAAGATGATAACTTGTTACGCCAATGTTTGCACCCAAATCGAGTATTATCCCACCATCTGAAACAAGTTTCATAAAATAAAAAAAGTCTTTTTCATTTCTATCCCAACGCAGTTTTACAATGATAAAGCGGGCAAAAACATACAGGTAGGTTTTTAGTCCAAGCGTTTTTTGGAGGATATATTTAATGAAAGTCTTCATTTACTTCTAACTTTGGCCGCAAAGATATTAGAAAATAATTTCTATTTTACACCTTAATTATGAGGATTGCCGTAAATACGCGTTTGTTGCTGAAAGGAAAGCTGGAAGGAATTGGCTGGTTCACCTTTGAAACTTTAAAACGGATAACACAAAACCACCCGGAACATGAGTTTATTTTTATTTTCGACAGGCCTTTTGATCGCGATTTTATTTTTGCCGATAATGTTACACCGGTAGTTATCGGGCCCCCCGCACGGCACCCGTTGTTATTTTACATTTGGTTCGATTTTAGCATCCCAAAAATTCTGAAAAAATACAAAGCCGATTTGTTTCTATCGCCCGACGGATATTTGTCGTTACGCACAAAAGTGCCACAACTCGCGGTTATTCACGATATTAATTTTGTACACCGTCCCGATGATTTACCCTGGTTGATCGAAAAATACTACAACTTTTTCTTCCCCAGATTTGCTCGGATTGCCAAACGAATTGCAACAGTTTCTTTTTATTCAAAAGAAGATATTGCGAGATCTTTCAAAATCAGTTATGATAAAATAGATGTGGTTTACGACGGTATAAACCAGATTTTTGAACCGCTTTCAGAACAGGAGAAAATTACTGTTCGCCAAAAATATACAGGCGGTGCAGAATATTTTCTGTTTGTTGGCGCGCTTCATCCGCGGAAAAATGTCAGTGGTCTTTTAAATGCATTTGACGCTTTTAAAATGGATTCCAAAAACAATATTAAACTGATTGTTGTTGGTGGCGAAATGCACAAAACCGGCGATATTTTTGAAACTTATGAAAACATGCGTTACAAAAACGATGTTGTGTTTTCGGGAAGGGTTTCAACCAGCGAATTGCACGATATTTTTGGGGCAGCGCTAGCACTCACTTTTGTGCCTTTTTTTGAAGGGTTCGGAATTCCGGTAGTAGAGGCAATGTCTGCAGGAGTTCCGGTAATTTGTTCAAATACTACTTCGATACCCGAAGTTGGCGGCAATGCTGTAATTTATGCCGACCCAATGAAAATTGACCAAATTACGAATGCTATGGTAAAACTGGCCAGCGACAAGGAGTTGCGGAAAGAACTGATTGAAAAAGGTTTTGAACAGAAAAATAAATTTAGTTGGGACGAAACGGCACATTTGCTGTGGGAAAGCGTAAAACGGACGATGCAGT
>DAOPKR010000132.1:0-4717 GCA_035391305.1 Draconibacterium sp. | reverse complement strand
TTGAAGCCGGGTGCGATGAAGCCGGACGTGGTTGCCTGGCAGGGCCGGTTTTTGCAGCAGCAGTTATTTTGCCACCTGATTTCAAGAATGAAATCTTGAATGACTCGAAAATGCTGACTGAAAAACAGCGTCACGATTTACGTCCAATAATTGAAAAAGAAGCGTTGGCATGGGCTGTTGAAGCAGTTTCGAATGAAGAGATTGACGAAGTAAATATTTTAAACGCTTCGTTTCTGGCAATGAACCGTGCAGTTGAAAAATTGAAAATCCAGCCCGATCATTTGCTAATTGACGGAAACCGTTTTCGCACGCAATCAAAAATCCCATATTCCTGCATGATAAAAGGCGACGGGCGCTTTTTTTCAATCGCCGCCGCATCGGTACTGGCAAAAACTTACAGAGATGATTTTATGGAAAAAATACACGATGAATTTCCGGAGTTCGACTGGAAAAGAAACAAAGGTTACCCAACTAAAATGCATCGCGACGCCATTCGGAAATTTGGTGTAACCCGGTACCACCGAAAATCGTTTCGGCTTTTAAATGAACAATTGGTGCTCGAGTTAATATGAATTCAAATTTTAACAAGATGATAAAACTTATTTTTTTACTGTTAACATTTCTCCCATTCACTGGTTACAGCCAAAAAGATACAGTTTACTATTACGGTGTAAACGGAAAAATTGATAATCCTGAAAAAAAGGAAATAATGAAAAGCATTGATTACCGGGGACACAATAAAATAAAGGTGAAGACCTTCAAAAATTCTGATTCAGGGTGGCAATTAATTTATACCGAAAATATAAAAGTTGCAAGTGACTCGGTTTTTGACATTCGAATGAAAGGTGATGAATTTTCGGGCCGGTTAAAACGGGTTTTTGAAACTGCTGAAAACGGATACAAATTTACCGACTGGATAGATAAAACAATTAAACGAGCAGGGACAACAAAATGCAAAGTGCCACTAATTTTTGATGGTACAGTAACTGAAAATTACAATTCAGGGAAAGTAAAATCAATTTCAGAATATAAAAATAACGAACTGATTTCGAATGAAAGCTGGCATTCGGATGGAACTCCTTTGGTTGACAATATTTTTTACTCGGTAGATACTGAACCACGTTTTGAGCCGGGAATGGCGTTTATTCACCAGCAAATCAGGCAGGCAATTAAAGATGCAAAATTCGATTTGCTGACAGTTGAAGGTAAAATGGTTGTTGGAATTGTAATTACAAAAGAAGGTAAAATAGATGGTGTGCAAATTGTAAAAGGTATCAGCCAGGTTTTAAACGGAATACTTGTGGATGCATTCGAAAAAGTTGAGGGCGCCTGGATTCCGGCAAAATTAAACGGACAGGATGTAAACTTTTTTCAGATGATTCCAATAAATTTTATTTACAACAAATACAATTTCGATTACCTTGAAATGGATCGTGGTATGATGTACTGGGTGATAAATTAACCGGCATTTATCCATTAATCTTTTTGAATTTGCATTGCAAGTCCTGAATTTGCAGCAATTTCAAAATCAATAGTTTTTTCAGAATTCACAGGTATTTTTTCAATTTTCACTTTTGTTGAAGATTCAGAATCTGGATCGTAAGAATAAACTGTTGCTGTATAATTTGCACCGGTTTCCAGAAAGCTTAAATCAACGCTGCACTTTCTGGTTTGATTTGCTGTTAACGATCCCAAAAACCAGTCACTTTCCGATCGTCTTGCAATTGTTGCAAATTCGCCAATCCTTCCTTCCAGTATTTTTGATTCGTCCCAAACTGTTGGTAAAAGTTTGTAAAACTCAAGTTCCGGGTTATTTTTTATAAATCCGTCAGAATCGCCTGCGCCGCCTTTTTTACCGGGCGAACCTTCGGGGCGGTCATACCAGTACAAAAACTGCCACGGACTGTAAATCATTACTGCCTTTGCCAATTGCGAAACATGTCCTCCCATTTTTTCGGTAACACGGGGCGCGTAATAACAATTAGTATTGTCGCCAGCACCGGCAAGCATTCTTGTAAAAAGTGTTTTCAATGTGTGTTCATTTACCGGGCTTTCCTCATCACCGCGAATCCCTTCCTGTGTAAGTAAATTCGGGTAAGTCCGCGAAAAACCTGTCGGCCTGTATTCATCATGAATGTCAACCATCAGTTCATTTTCGGCAGCCTTTTTTACAGCTTCGTGCAACCAGCTTGTCCACTCCTGCGAACCCACCTGTACAAAACCATATTTCACCCCTTTTATTCCCCACGATTTATAAAGCGGAAGTATTTCATCAATCTGCTTTTCAAGAGCGCGGCGGTTTACATACACTATTATCCCGATATTTTTTGCTTTTGCATAATCAATTACTCTGTGCAAATCAAGCGGTCCGGGAGATCGTTTTGGGTCAACAGTAATTGTTGTGGCATCCGAAGTTTCATCGTTTTCCGGTCCGTACCAGCCGGCATCAAATTCAACATACTGCAAACCATTTTCAGCCGCAAAATCAACACAGGCTAAACCGCCCTGCGTTGTTAGGGTAACTTCACGGATAACTTTTCCGGGTTTTATCCACTCTACATTTTCAATTGCGCATTCATCATTCAGGTTTTCATAAAAAAAGTTGTTTGAAAGCAGTTCCTTTTCCGATTCCCCAATCATAATTGTTCGCCAGGGAGTTGTGTACGGCAATTTCACCGTTGCATCACCTTCCAACGTTGCAACCAGCGAATTTTCTCTTTCACCTGAAATAAATTTCATCCGCGCAAAATCAGTAAGTTTTGCCTCTCCCAGGGCAACTGTGCAATTTCCGGTTTCAACAACAAGTGGCCTTTCAACAGGTTTCGAAATCGAATTAACCTGAATTTTATGAATTTCAGATTGCGCCCTTTCCGACACCCAGCAATCATAATTTTTAGCGAAATTGAATTGGGTTAATTCTTTTTGAATATAAAGTGTTTCATTTTCAGCAAGTGGTAAAAACGTGTAATTAAACGCAACTCCTTCATTATAAACCCTGAAAGTAATTTCCAATTCTCTTTTGGGTTCAATTGTTTCTTTTAATTGGATTTTCACCTGATTGTAATTGTCACGAATTTCAGATCGTTCGCCAAAGACCGGAATCCAACTATTGTCAACCTGATTTTTTGTTTCAGAAACAATTTTCATATTTATTCCCAACTCATTACCTTCTTCTAGCTGAAATCCCAATAAGGAAGGGAGAACTAACATTTCGTTTTTATAGTTAATACTATAATAACTATCTGAAATCTCATCAACCCAAAAGCTAAGACTGATATTGCCATCCGGACTTTGAATTGAAACACTTTTTTGCTGGCACGAAAAAAAGAAAGCTGTACAAATAAACAGGTATAGATATTTCATGATTGTCTTTTAATTTCCAAATATCAGAAAAACTAATGAACACGAAAAGAATAAAAAACTACTTTTGCGTATTGGGAAACCAATACATTTTCAACATGAACAATCAATACGACGTAATTATAGTTGGTGCCGGTCCTGCCGGCATTTTTAGTGCTTATGAGTTAATAAAAAACAGGCCCGAACTAAAAATTCTGATGCTCGAAAAAGGAAACGGAATTTATAAACGCAAATGTCCGAAACATACAAACGGCGGAACTTGTGTGCATTGCAAACCGTGTAATATTACTACCGGCTGGGCAGGCGCAGGCGCTTTTTCCGACGGAAAACTTTCGCTGTCGCACGAAGTTGGCGGAACAATTTCAGATTATATTGGAATTGAAACTACGCAGGAAATTATCGATTACACCGATAAAATTTATCTTGAATTTGGCGGCGAACCAAACATTCACGGCGCAGAAATTACACCTGCAATGCGCGAAATTCAGAAGAAATCAATTGAAGCTAATCTTCGCCTGGTTCATTGTCCGGTGCGTCATTTGGGGACCGAAAAAACCCAGTTGCTTTATAAAATGCTTTTCGATTATATTAATGAGAAAGGTGTAGAAGTCATGTTCAGGAAACCTGTTACTGATTTTATTTTCGAAAACAGCACGGTAACAGGAGTTGTTGTTAATGGCAATGAATTTTACGCACAAAAAGTTGTTGTAACAGTTGGCCGCGAAGGTTCCGACTGGCTGCTAAAAAAATGTGAGCATCATCACATTAAAACCGAGGTTGGCGTTGTTGATATTGGAGTTCGCGTGGAGTGCCGTAACGAAATTATGCAGGAAATTAACGAGAATTTTTATGAAGCAAAACTTATTCATTACACAAAAACCTTTGATGATAAAGTGCGTACTTTTTGCTCAAATCCCGGTGGTTTTGTTTCGTCGGAATATTACGACAACAACCTTGCAGTAGTTAACGGGCACAGTTACAAAGATTTGAAAAGCAACAATACAAACTTCGCCCTCCTTGTTTCCCAAAAGTTTACCGAGCCGTTTAATGCTCCAATTGAATTTGGCCGGCATGTTGCCGATATGGCAAATATGCTGACACAACACAAAATACTTGTTCAACGTTTTGGCGATTTGGTGCGCGGGCGAAGAACAACGCCTGAGCGGCTTTTCAGAAATAATATAATCCCGACTTTAAAAGATGCAGTCCCGGGCGATTTGAGCCTTGTTCTCCCCTACCGGATAATGACTGATATTATTGAAATGATTCAGGCTCTTGATAAAGTGAGCCCCGGTTTGGCCAGCGACGAAACTTTGCTTTACGGTGTTGAAGTGAAATTCTATTCGAATAAAATAAA
>DAOPKR010000131.1:10337-12021 GCA_035391305.1 Draconibacterium sp. | reverse complement strand
GGCAACAAGGTTTTAACAGCCAACCACAATAAATTTCTGTATTGTTTTGATAAAGATTCGGGGAAAAAACTTTGGGAATACAACACCGGCAGACAGGTGGAAGCCTCACCTGTTGTAGTGGGCGACAAAGTAATAATTGCAAACATGCGCGGCGATTTGGCCATTGTAAACCTGTCAGACGGTAAACCTGTCTGGAACTACGAAATTGGCAGCCAAATCATCAACAACCCCGCCGTTGCAGGCGGACGGGTTTATGTTGGCGCTTATGATGGAAATGTATATTGTTTTGGAGGAGGCCCCTCCTAACCTCCCCGAAGGGGAGGGATAAGAAGGGGCTAAAATGAAATTGAGATAAAAAGTATTAATTGAAATATTCTTACACTCCCCCTAGGGGGAGACAGAGGGGGCTATTATGAATATAATACAAATCATACCCGGTTCGGGAGGAAGTTTTTATTGCGGCAATTGTTTGCGCGACAGTAAATATGTTGATGCTCTTCGAAAACAAGGGCATCAGGTAATTAAAATACCAATGTATTTACCACTGTTTTCCGATGAACACGACATTGGTGAAATACCAATTTTTTATGGTGCAATTGCCATGTATTTGAAACAGGTTTATCCGGTTTTCAGGAAAATGCCAAATTGGATGGAGAAAATGCTCAACTCGAAACCCATGATGAAAATGGCGGCTTCGATGGCTGGATCAACCCGTGCCAAAGGATTGGAAGACATGACAATTTCAATGTTGCTGGGTGAACAGGGACAGCAAAAAGATGAACTCGATAAAATGGTTGATTGGATTGTGGAACATTGTAAACCCGATATTATCCACATTTCAAATGCTCTGCTTTTAGGTTTGGCACGCAGGTTAAAAGAAAAAACCGGTGTGCCTGTGCTTTGCTCGTTACAGGACGAAGATGTTTGGGTAGATGCCATGCAACCCCAGTTTCAGCAGAAAATTTGGGATTTGATGCACGAACGCGCTGAAGATGTTGATGCTCTGGTGGCTGTGAGCAATTATTTTGCTGACGAAATGAAAAAACGAATGAACCTGAGTTCTGAAAAAATTCATACTTTCTATTTAGGAGTTGATGCTGCGGATTATCTTTATGTTCCGGTAAACGAAAAGCCCCGGAATGTAGGTTATATATCGCGCATGTGCCATAAAGATGGTTTCGACATTGTGGTAGATGCATTTATCAGTTTAAAGAAAAAACCAGGTTTTGACGATGTTAAACTGATTGCAACAGGTGGTTCAACGGGCGATGATAAAGCATTCCTGAAAGAACAAAAACAAAAAATCAAGGACAATAGCTTAGAAGATTCATTTGAAATAATTGAGGAATTTGAAGGAAAAGCCCGGCACAATTTTTTCAACAAGGTTTCAATGGTTTCTGTTCCGGTGCGGGTTGGCGAAGCATTTGGAATGTATCTGCTTGAGTCAATGGCATCGGGAATTCCGGTTGTGCAGCCAGCCTTGGGCGCTTTCCCCGAAATTATTGAAAAATCGGGTGGTGGTGTAACTTATTCACCCAACACACCAATAAAACTTAGTGAAACCTGGGCCGATTTACTTTCTAATCCTGAAAAACTAAAGAAACTGAGTAACGATGGTTATGAAGGAACAAAAAAGCATTTTAACATACACAATCACGCTGCTGAGATTATTGGGTTGTATGAA
>DAOPKR010000131.1:7220-10237 GCA_035391305.1 Draconibacterium sp. | reverse complement strand
TTGTAGGGCCAAGTGGCTCCGGAAAAACCACTTTGCTGAATTTGCTGGGTACACTTGACCTGCCTGATTCAGGTAAAATCCTTTTCAACGGAAATGATTTGACTACATTTTCAAAAACCGAACTGGCTGATTTCCGCAACAAACACCTTGGTTTTATTTTTCAGATGCACCATTTGATGCCGCAACTCACGTTACTGGAAAATGTGTTGCTGCCGCTGCTACCGCAAGGAAATAAAATCTCAAAACAACAAAAAGAGTGGGCTGAACATTTGATTCAGAAAGTAGGAATTTGGGAACAGCGCAACCAAAAACCAGCAGAAATGTCGGGTGGCGAATGTCAGCGGACAGCGGTTGTGCGGGCCCTGATAAACAAACCTGAACTGATTTTGGCCGACGAACCAACCGGCGCACTTGATGAAGAAAATGCAACTGCGCTTTCCTCTTTGCTAATTCAGTTAAGCGATGAAGAAAATGTAACCTTGATAACGGTTACGCACTCATCGGAATTGGCAGGTAAAATGGAGAAGAAATTCACACTCAAAAACGGAAAAATCTAAAGCCCCCTTCTTATTCCCCCGGAGGGGGAAAGATTGGAAAACAGCAATTAGGACGATGCAAAACTTATCTACATTTCGATATAAGATTTTTAAAACTCTCCCCCTACGGGGGAGTTGGAGGGGGCATTTTATTTTCAAAACATTCACCCATTATTTCCGCCAAAACTTGCTGGTGGCGCTTGGCATTGTGATAAGCACCACTGTTTTAACAGGTTCGCTTATCATTGGCGATTCGGTGCGGTACAGTTTGCAGCAATCCACATTTTCAAGGTTAGGCGAAACTACCCACCTCGTTTCGGTTACCGAGCGGTATTTCAGACAGGAAATGGCAGATGAGATTGAAGCCGATAATACCGAAATTAAAGCAACACCAATTTTATTACTCGAAGGAGTGGCAGTGGCCAACGGCGGGCAGCAACGCGTTAATAAGGTTCAAATAGTTGGTGTAAGTAATGATTTTGAAGAAATTTCAAAAACAAATTTGTTTGCCGGACTTCAAAACAATGAAATTGTAATTAGCCAAAATCTTGCAAAAAGACTTCAAATAAAAGAAGGCGACAATCTTTTGGTGCGGGTTCAAAAAGCCAGTTTAATTCCGATGAACGCTCCATTTGTTTCGGCAGAAGAAACAAGTGTTTCATTGCAGGCACTTGTTAAGAAAGTTGTTTCAAAAGATGAAATGGGCCGGTTCAGTTTGAAAAATTCACAAACCGCCCCATACAATGTTTTTCTTTCAATCAACCGTTTGAACCAATTAATGGAGTTCGAAGGAAAAGCAAACCAGATATTGATTTCCACCCAACTTGAAACAAAAAGAGTTGCCGAATCGGTAAAACACTGCCTTACTCCTACCGATGCCGGGCTTCAACTCAAAAATATGGAAGCCACAAACGAAATTGAAATTTCAACAGAACGGGTTTTTCTTGAGGATAAGATTTCAGAAACGTTAAAGGAATTACCTGACGCAGATTTGATACTGACCTATTTTGTGAATGGAATAGAGAAGTCAGAAATCAGAAATCAGAAGTCAGAAGTAAAAACAGGGGAATCTAAAACCCAGAATCCGGAACCTGCAACAAGTTTCCCGCATCCCGGAACTCTGAACTCTGAACCCGAAACTCTGAACTCCATCCCCTACTCTTTTGTTACCTCAATTCCCAACAGGCAACTTGCTGAAAACGAAATTGCCCTCAACCGCTGGGCTGCGGATGATTTAAAAGCTCAAATTGGAGATAGTATCCGTTTACAATATTTTGAAATTGGTCCGCTGCGCCAGTTGATAAACAAGGAAGCTAAATTCGTGCTCAAAGAAATAATTCCAATGAATTCGAAATGGGCCGACTCAACCCGTGTGCCGCATTTACCGGGGCTTTCGGATGCTGGCCACTGCCGCGAATGGGAAGCCGGCGTACCAATTAATCTGGATGCCATCCGCGATAAAGATGAAAAATACTGGGAGGATTTTAAAGGAACTCCAAAAGCATTTGTTTCAAACAAAGCAGCTTTAAAAATGTGGTCGAACCGTTTTGGCAATTACACTGCTGTGCGGTTTCCGGCTGAAACATTTGATGAAAACAAATACAATCAACTGTTCGCCTCAGCAATAGAACCTGCCGATTTGGGAATGGCCATTTCACCAATTCGCGAACAAGGTGTGCAGGCGGCGCAAAACGGAACCGATTTCAGCGGACTTTTTATCGGGTTGAGTTTCTTTCTGCTGGCAGCCTCCATAATTTTAACAGCTTTACTTTTTCGTTTCAATCTCGAAAACCGTTCAACGCAAATCGGCTTGTTTGATGCACTTGGTTTCAGACAAAGACAGGTGCGCAGTTTTTTCCTTTCCGAAGGGTTTGTAGTGGCGTTGTTTGGTGGAATTATCGGGCTGGTTGTTTCAGTGTTTTACACGTCACTGATTTTCAAAATTCTAAATACTTTGTGGTTTGAAATTGTTCGAACCGACGTTCTGTTGATCAAAATAAATCCTGAAACTTTGGTTTTGGGGCTTGTTATTAGCGTATTGGTTTCGTTAATTGCCATTTTTATTTCAGTCCGCAGGTTCCAGAAACAACGAACCGCCGACCTGCAAAAACGAATAGTTTCAGTTGAGAAAAAAGAAAAACGACTTGTAACGAATGGTACTATGTATTTTTCTTTGTTCGTTTCAACCGGCATTTTCGTTTACCAGATTGCCAAGAAATCTCAATTGAATCCTTCCCTGTTCTTTTTGTCGGGAACCTTGTTGTTAGCCGGACTGCTGCTGCTTTTCAGGAAGAAACTATACAGTATTGAATCACAAAAACAGAAATCTTTTAGTTTTGGAAGGTTGTCGGAATTAAACCTCTCGCGAAACAAAATGCGCTCGGTAACAGTTGTAACACTTTTTGCACTTGGAACTTTTTTGGTGGTTTCAACTGGTTCAAATAAACTCGATTTGTTTGCCAATGCACAGAACAAAACAAG
>DAOPKR010000131.1:3289-7120 GCA_035391305.1 Draconibacterium sp. | reverse complement strand
GATTTTGATGATGGAACAATCCCGGCAATTGCCGATCAAACAGTAATTCAGTGGGGTTTGGGAATGAAAGTTGGCGACATTCTTATCTATCAAAATGAACTGGGCGACACAATCAGGCTAAAGTTAATTGCAGGCACAACACCATCCATTTTTCAGGGTTACGTATTGATTTCGAATCAAAACTTCCTGAAAAATTATCCTGCCAAAAGCGGAACAAATATTTTCCTGATTGATGGGAAACCAGAAAACCAACAGCAAATTGGCGATGAACTGCAAACCGTTTTTCGCGATTACGGTTGGGAAATGGAATCAACAGCCAAACGATTGGTTGAATTCTACTCAGTCACGAATACCTATCTTTCCATTTTCCTTGCTTTGGGAGCGCTTGGTTTAATTCTCGGAACCGTTGGATTAGCAGTTATTCTGGCGCGCACTTTACTGGAACGCCGCCGCGAAATTGCGTTAATGCAAGCCGTTGGTTTTAGTGCCAAACCCATTTTCAAAATTATTACGATTGAATATTTAAGTTTACTTTTTGCAGGGGTTTTTATTGGATTTATTGCTGCGGTTGTAGCCACTTTACCGGCCTTTCTTTCGGCAAATACGGGGGTATCGTTTAGCACAGTTGGTTTTGTGGTTGGTCTTATTTTAATAAACGGTTTCCTTTGGATTTTTGGTCTGACCTGGTTTTCGTTGCAAAAGAAAACGTTGATAACCGGATTGCGGGTGGAATAATAAATTGCTCCATCAATTTTGGAAACGGCTTCATTTAACGAACAAATTTTCAATACATTTGAAACTCAATCAATAAAACCGAACATGTTGGAATTTGATCTGAGCAAAAAGATTCTGATTTTTGATAAAATATAATTTATGAAACCATTAACATATTCGGGCAATGCCGGAATAGACTCAATAACGGATGTGCAAATGTAATTGGTCATTGTTGGTAAACCGACACATTATAAGATAGAATGAGAATTAAAATTCATAACATAAATGACATAAAAATAGCTGAAGTTGTATCGGATAAATTTGTCATAAAAACAATTGAAGATGGATTGGACTTGTTAGGTAATTTGTATTATCAAGGTTTTGATAAAATAGTTGTTCACGAAAAAAATATTACTCCCGATTTTTTTGATTTAAAAAACGGAATGGCAGGCGAAATACTTCAAAAGTTTTCTAACTATAGGGTTCAACTGGCAATAACTGGTGACTTTACACAATATTCAGGCAAGAGCCTTAAGGATTTCATTTTCGAAAGCAATAAGAAACGACAGATTAACTTTTTGAATTCTGTAACAGAAGCGTTGAATGTGCTTTCAGGAAACAAATAATAAAACCGGAGTTTAAACTTGAAAGGTATATTGTTATGAAAGGTAAAATAAAATATGAATTTTCTGCAAAAGTGTGGCAGTACTCTGGACCAAATGGATGGTATTTTGTTTCGCTTCCAACTAATATAACTTCAGAAATAAGAGAGAATCTGAGATGGCAGGAAGAAGGTTGGGGCCGCATGAAAGCTACGGCAGAAATAGGAAATAGTCAATGGGAAACCGCAATTTGGTTTGACAAAAAACACAAAACCTATTTACTTCCGTTAAAAGCAGAAATTCGGAAAAATGAAAAACTTGAAAGGGATACGGAAATTAAAACAACTATTTGGATTTAAAACGACAAACCGCTGACGCGAAATGAAAAACCAAAGAAAAACCATGAAACCACTTATTCAACCAACAACTCAGAAAGATTTCAAAATTACCGAAAACCTAACCCGTGAAGCATTTTGGAATGTGTATAAACCGGGTTGTGATGAGCATTTGGTTTTGAATAAACTTAGAAACAGCAAAAGTTATATCAGCAAACTTGACCTGGTTGCTGTGTTTGAAAACAAGATTGTTGGGCATATTATTTCAACCAAAGCGAAAGTTATCGATTCACGGGATTTTGAAAATGAGGTTTTATGTTTAGGCCCGGTTTCGGTAAATCCTGAATTTCAAAAAAACGGAATTGGGTCGAAACTAATCAATGAATCCATTAAAGTAGCATCAGAATTGGGGTTTTCGGGCATAATTCTTTTTGGAAATCCTGAGTATTATCATCGCTTCGGATTTAAAAATGCTGCTATATACAACATCACAACAAAAGACGGTCAAAACCTTGAACCATTTATGGCTTTGGAACTTCAATGGAACGGATTGAAAAATGTAAATGGCAGGTTTTTTGAAGATGAGTGTTTCTCGACAAATGAAACAGAGCTGGTTGAATATGAAAAACAATTTCCTTTTAAAGAAAAGATAGTTACCGAAACACAATTAAAGTTTTAGAATTTCAACCGCCACCGAAACAAAAGAATAAACGAACAAAAACAAAAAATTATCTCACTTATTTCCAGATGACTCATGTAAAATATATCATACTTGCTTTTTTGGTTTTGTTAGGTTTGATTTCGTGCAAAATAACGGATAGTCTTAGTACCTTCAGCATAGAAACTTTGAAACCCGTTGCTTTTTCGTTTCCTGAAAGTGTGAAAACCGTTGCCATTATCAATCGGGATACTAATAAAAATGCCAGCCACAGTTTATATAATTTTGGTAAAGGCAATTTTCCATGTGATACAACGCTCAATAATTTTGAGCTTTCAAACTACTGTGTTGATGGACTTGCAAGTTTCCTCGAACAGGAAAACTATTTTCAAAAAGTAAATAATTTTATTGTTACAAATAGACTAAATCGAGCCAACGAAGGGATTGAAGAGATGTATAATACTTCAGAAATGTTTGAACTTACAAAAGCCGATGCTTTAATCTTTCTTGATTTTTTTCAATTTGAAAATGAAGTTTCTGTTTTTTACGATGCAACATACCGAACAAAGGCAGCACTTTCCTGGACGATTATTTTCAATGATGTAACTCCATCAGTAACATATAATCAGATAGATACACTTTTCTTTGATAAATCGCAATATTTGGATATCCGTAAAAAAAATGAGAACAGAAAACTCATCTATCAGGATGCAGCACAAAATCTGGGAAAACGCTTTGGAACCAAAATAATTCCCTACTGGGATACAGAAGAGCTGAGCTACTATCATTCACTTCATCCGAAAATGCGAAAGGCTGAAAAATATTTGAAAAGCTATGACTGGTTAAAAGCTGGAGAAATATATAATAAACTAACTGAAAACAAGAATCAAAAAATTGCTGCCAAGTCGTGCTGGAATATGGCAGTTGCCTGCGAAATGGAAGAAAAATATGATTTGGCAATTGAATGGCTGGTTGATTCGAATAATATTTTGACTAAAAACAATTTACAGCATCGATTAAATTGCCTTCAATATATGAGGGTTTTAACCTTACGAAAAGCTGAAATTGAAAGGTTGAATAAACAAATTAGAAATTAAATTATGATATCAAAGTTTCCTACTTCCAATTTGAAAAAATCCTTCAGTAAACTAAAACGCGTATTAATTACAATCACAATTTTAGTTGCAGGATTTAGTTGTTTTGCAAAGAAAAGTCAGGAGTTTAAAGTAATTGCATTTTACACAGGGAAAAACGACAAGGCACACATTAGTTTTGTAAACGAAGCAAATACATGGTTCTCGGAGGCTGGAAAGAAGGAACATTTTACTTACGAGTCCACCAACGACTGGGGCAAAATGACACCTGAATTTCTTTTAAAATTCGATGTAGTTATTTTTCTTGATTCTCGCCCCGAAACGATGTCACAAAGGGAAGCTTTTCAACAATACATTGAAAACGGTGGCGCCTGGCTGGGTTTTCATTTTTGTGCGTTTGCGTTAACTCCCTCGGCATTTCCGCAGGA
>DAOPKR010000131.1:1542-3189 GCA_035391305.1 Draconibacterium sp. | reverse complement strand
CCAAAACCCCATGAAATATGGCACAGTGGATATTACCCGGTTGTGTGGACAAACATAAATTACCGGATGATTTACATAAACATGGGTCACAATGATATTGACTACGAAGGTGGCACCAACAAGGAACTATCTTTAACATTCAAAAATAAAATCCAAAACAAACTTGTAATTGATGCATTGCTTTGGCTCGGAAAAAATAAAAGGTAATTTTGTTTTTTGAACTTTTTATAAATTCCATTCAACAATGAGCAACCAACCGCTGGCAGAACGGCTTCGCCCCAAAACTTTAGACGATTACATCGGGCAGGAACATCTTGTGGGCAAAAATGCTGTGTTGCGGAAAATGATTGAATCTGGAAACATTTCATCCATCATTTTATGGGGGCCGCCCGGAGTCGGAAAAACTACGCTGGCAAAAATTATTGCCAACACACTGGAACGCCCGTTTCATGTGCTTAGCGCAATAAACTCAGGAGTTAAAGATATCCGGGAAGTAATCGACAAAGCAAAAAAGCAACAGTTTTTCAGCAAGCCAAACCCGATACTTTTTATCGACGAAATACACAGGTTTAGCAAATCGCAACAGGATTCACTTTTGGGTGCGGTTGAGGATGGCACAATTACCTTGATTGGCGCAACAACTGAAAATCCGTCATTTGAAGTCATCTCCCCACTGCTGTCGCGTTGCCAGGTTTATATTCTTGAATCGCTTGACAAAGCCGGATTATTAAAACTCATCGATTCAGCTCTAAAAAAAGATATCGAATTAAAAAAGCGTAAAATTACTATTGCCGAAGATCAGGCAATGTTGCGTTTTTCGGGCGGTGATGCACGTAAATTGCTAAACGTTTTGGAATTGGTTGTGCTTGCTGATGAAAATGAAGAAGTAGAAATCACAAACAAAAAAGTACTCGACCGACTGCAAAACAACCTCGCCATTTACGATAAGCAAGGCGAAATGCATTATGATATTATTTCGGCATTTATAAAAAGCATTCGCGGCAGCGACCCTGACGCCGCGGTTTACTGGCTTGCCCGCATGCTTGAAGGCGGCGAAGACATAAAATTTATAGCCCGCCGTTTATTGATTTTATCGGCTGAAGATGTGGGTTTGGCTAATCCGAATGCCTTGTTGTTGGCGCAAAGCACTTTTGATGCAGTGCATAAAATCGGGATGCCTGAAGCGCGGATCATTCTCTCGGAATGCGTGATTTACCTTGCAACTTCGCCAAAAAGCAACTCGGCATACGAGGCAATTGATGCAGCAATTGCACTTGTAAAACAAACGGGAGATTTGCCGGTTCCGCTGCACATTCGCAATGCACCAACCAAATTGATGAAAGAAATTGGCTACGGTAAAAACTACAAATATTCACATGCCTTCGAAGGCAATTTTGCAGAACAGGATTACCTGCCGGAAAAGATTAAGAAAGAACGGATTTATTATCCACAAAATAACCAGACCGAAATAAAAATCCTTGAACGGTTAAAGCGCTGGTGGGGAGAAAGGTTTTAAGATTGATGCAGTTTCATGCTGCACGAACAACGTTATTTCCCTTTTGATACATATTTTGATACAAGCGTAATTTCAGAAGATGTTAACCGTGTTTTTGGCGCCATTTGATTCATTATCGATTTCCATTGCGA
>DAOPKR010000131.1:0-1442 GCA_035391305.1 Draconibacterium sp. | reverse complement strand
TAAACAGGATAAACTGTTTTTTGTGGACAACTAAATCACTAAAACTTTTTAAAAATGAAAAACAAGAATCAATTTACAAGAAGAAGTTTTCTGGCAACAACTGCAACAGCCGCTGCCGGATTCACCATTGTTCCGTCGAATACCATTGCCGGACTTGGCTACAAAGCGCCAAGTGATAAACTTAATATTGCCGGTATTGGTATTGGCGGAATGGGAAAAGGAAACCTTTCAAGGATGGAAAGTGAAAATATTGTTGCACTTTGCGACGTTGACTGGGGTGTCAGCCGGAATAATGTACCAAAAGTATTTGAAACCTACCCAAAAGCTGCAAAGTATTATGACTGGCGTAAAATGTACGATGAGATGGGCAAATCTATAGATGCGGTAATGGTTGCCACGGCTGACCACTCGCACGCTATTATTACAGCTCATGCAATTGAAATGGGAAAACATGCCTACACACAAAAACCTTTAACCCATAGTGTTTACGAATCGCGGTTGCTGACAAAACTTGCAGCAAAATACAAAGTGGCCACTCAAATGGGAAATCAGGGTTCTTCTGCAGAAGGAGTTAAACTGATTTGTGAATGGATTTGGAATGGTGAAATTGGAGAAGTAAAGGAAATAGAAGCATATACAAATCGCCCCATTTGGCCACAAGGTTTATCTGCACCTACTGAAGTTATGCCGGTACCGGATGGTCTGAATTGGGATCTGTTTATCGGACCAGCGAAGTTCCGCCCTTACAACTCGGCTTATCATCCCTGGGTATGGCGCGGTTGGTGGGACTTTGGAACCGGCGCACTTGGCGATATGGCTTGTCATGTTATGCATCCTGTTTTTACAGCGATGAAACTGGGGTACCCAACAAAAGTTATCGGCAGTTCAACTCCATTTACTTCTGACGGTGCTCCAAATGCCGAAATAGTTCATCTCACTTTTCCTGCCCGTGAAAAACCGGCAAATATTAAAATTAACTTACCTGAAGTTAATGTAACATGGCTCGATGGCGGCCTTAAACCTAAATTCCCTGAAAACTGGCCAATCAACAGAACTCAGAATTCGGGTGTTATTTTCCGGGGAAGCAAAGACACACTTGTTTGTGGAGAGTACGGAACTGATCCAATATTACTTTCAGGCAGGATACCTAATGTTCCTCAAACAGAACGGCGAATTGACGGACATGAACTTGATTGGATCCGGGCATGTAAAGAAAGTCCTGAAAATCGTGTTCCAACCGCATCCGATTTTAAAGATGCTGGTCCATTTAACGAAATGGTTGTTATGGGTGTTTTGGCAACACGTCTTCAATCATTAAATAAAGTCCTCGATTGGGATGGACCAAATATGACATTTACAAATATTTCAGCTACCGATGAATTAAGACTTGGCAGAAACAATACGATTAATGCAAAAGAATTCGCCGATCAATTAATAAAACA
>DAOPKR010000130.1:0-12058 GCA_035391305.1 Draconibacterium sp. | reverse complement strand
TTGGTTAGAATATCGGCCTGTCACGCCGAGGGTCGCGGGTTCGAGTCCCGTCCGCACCGCAAAAAGGGAGATTTTTTCTCCCTTTTTTCATTTATGGAATATTTCGTTTACATTATTCAATCAGAACAGTCGGGTGTCTTTTATAAAGGCTACACTTCATATCCTTCATTAAGACTTGAAGAACACAACAACGGGAAAAGTCGTTACACAGCCAATAAAGGTCCATGGAAAATGATCTATCTCGAAAAAATGCCGGATAAAAGAACAGCTCTGATAAGAGAAAGGCAATTAAAGAGAGTGAATCCCACGTATATTAACTGGCTTATTCAACAGGAGTTCAATATTGCCAATCGCTGAGCAGTTTGGTTAGAATATCGGCCTGTCATCTCGCCTGGGGCGAGACGGGTTCGGGTCCTCTCTTCGCAGACGAGACAAAAAGTGAGATTAGCTTTCCTTTTTTCATTTATGGAATATTTCGTTTACATTATTCAATCAGAACAGTCGGGTGTCTTTTATAAAGGCTACACTTCATATCCTTCATTAAGACTTGAAGAACACAACAACGGGAAAAGTCGTTACACAGCCAATAAAGGTCCATGGAAAATGATCTATCTCGAAAAAATGCCGGATAAAAGAACAGCTCTGATAAGAGAAAGGCAATTAAAGAGAGTGAATCCCACGTATATTAACTGGCTTATTCAACAGGAGTTCAATATTGCCAATCGCTGAGCAGTTTGGTTAGAATATCGGCCTGTCATCTCGCCTGGGGCGAGACGGGTTCGGGTCCTCTCTTCGCAGACGAGACAAAAAGTGAGATTAGCTTTCCTTTTTTCATTTATGGAATATTTCGTTTACATTATTCAATCAGGAGAAGTTGAGTTTTTTTATTCAACAATAATTGACTGTGTATTTGAATTAATCCCATCCTGAATTTTTATAAAATAAACGCCCTTGGAAACTACCGATAAATCCATTTCTTTTTTTAGCTCGCCATTAATAGAAACAAGTTTAACCTGAGTAATTCTTTCGCCAATACCGTTATAAATTGATATAGTAACGTCTTTATTTTTTATCCCTTCAGCCTCGAAAACGAACTTTCCATTGGTTGGATTTGGAAAAATCTTAACTTTGAAATTGCTATTCCATTTATTGTCAAATGATTGTGTTGTATTTTTAATATTTATTTTTTGAATGCATAAATTTTGATTTCCACACAAATCAGTTAAAAAATAGGTGCGTTCAACTAAGTTTGGCGACTGGATTGAATCTTTATATTCCGATAATGAATACAATAAGTCATAATCCGTTCCACACATATTTGAGAAAATTCCGCCTGCTGAAACGAATTCATTTAATGAATTGTATCCAGCAGGTATATTTTCATTTCCATTTATTGAAATATCCGGGGGACAACTTATTGCTGACACGGATGGATTAATTATTACTATTTGTTGTTCGCAGATGGCAGTATCTCCATTTTCGTTCATAATTAAATATTTCCGTGTAATGTATTCTTTACAGTTTTCAAAATCATTGTTTTCAACCGTTTCCACCTGAAAGGAAGATTCGATAAGTGGAAAATCAGGCAAGCTACCGGCGCCTCCACCATCAGCAATAAAATCAGCATAATTCAATGGTGCATCAGGTTTATTCTCTGAGCAAAGAATTGTCATGTCCGGCGGACAGTTGATAAAAATTCCTGAATTATCGAAGACTTTAATTATTTGTTCGCAATTGGATAGGTTTCCGCAAAAATCGGCAATTTGATATGTTCTGGTTATGGTTTCAGGATTGATTTTTCCGTCCGACGAATCATTTATCCATTCAAATGATGATTCATTAATTTCGCAATTATCTTCTGCAGATCCTCCTGCTGCAACAAATGCTGAATAATTTTCATAATGTTCTGGTTGAATTTCCCCAACAACAGCAACTTCTGACGGGCAGTTTAATACAGGTGACTCTTGGTCTATCACTGAAATCGACTGGATGCAAAAAGCAGTTGTTCCGCATGAATCATTTACTGTGTATGTCCGGTCGATATTTCTGCAATCTGAGCCATCTGTAACCTCATCGCCGGCCCAGGCAAAAGTACCGGTGTCAATACCACAGTCACCGAACGCACTTCCACCGGCTGCAATAAATTCAGAATATTCGGAATAAACCGACTGATCGATATCTTTTTTACAAGAGATTGTTATTGATGAAGGACATACAATGTTAACTGATGCTGTATCAGATTCAATATTAACTGCAAGAGAATCAGTACATCCGTTTGAATCTTCGACTTCAACCTTGTACGAACCTGAAGGCAGATTTTCAATATCTTCTGTTGTTTCTCCATTACTCCATTGAAACTGATAAGGAGGAGCACCTCCGGAAACTTCAAGGTTTATTTTGCCGGTGTTGAGATTATCGGCCCCATCATTTTCGTGTGTTTCCGAAAGTGTAATTCCCCGCGTAAATTCAATTTTTTGAGTGCAGGTGCTGAAGTTGCCACAAACGTCGAAAGCAAAAAAAGTACGTGAAATTTCTACCGGGCAAAAACTGTTTTGAATATCCTTGTAGGTAGCTTTTTCCAGCAAACAGTTGTCGCTTACCAAAATGTCAAGTTTGGAATAATCTGAGGAAGGAATTTGTTTTTCGGTTTCAGAAAATGCCAGTCCGGTTAAGTCCTTCAAATTGTCAATGCCGGCATCGAATGAAGCATCTGCGGGACATTTTATTGTTGGTGGAATCATATCTTCAACAACAATGTATTCTGAGGCTTCCAACCTGTTCCCGCACATGTCTTTAATCTCATAGGACCGCACACTGATTTCGGAGCAATAATTACCGTCTGTTACCTGGCTATTAAATTTGAATGTCGTCCAATCCAACCCGCAATTATCACTGGCAAAGTTTCCTAATTCAGCTTCAAATTGTAATTTATTTGCATAAATCACTGGTTTATCATCCGGGCATGATACTATTTTATTTCCCATTACCAATTTTGGATATTCAGTATCACTTACATAAATAATTTGTTCGCATTTTAGAATATCTCCATTTTTATTTTGTATTGAGTAGGTTCGGGTAATTTTTTCGGGGCAGGATTTATTGTCGGAAACATCGCTTTCCCAGGCAAATGTCGATTCGTCAACAGGCGACGGCGTGCTGGTTGCAATTCCTCCGGCTGACACAAAATTTGCGAGATTAGTAAATGGTTGGGGAAAATTATCAGCGCAGTCAATCGTTAAATTTGAAGGGCAAATGAATGTAAAAACTGTGTCGTTGGTACCCGGATCGGACTTTACGACATTTACACTTTCTGAAATTAGCCAGCAATTATTTGCATCGGTTACTTCCAATGCATATTCGCCTGAAGCCGAAATCACATATTTTCTTTGATTGGCGTTATTGATTTTTGATCCGTTTAGCAACCACTGATATGTGTTGTATTCCTTTGTTGAATACAGAGTGTCTTTCTTCACGCTAAAAACAGGTGGCGTTGAACTGATTGGTTTTATGGTTTGAAAGTAGTTGCTTTTAAAGGCAAGGCTTTTATTTACAATATATTCACCGCACAAAACATTATTTTGTCCAATGTCTCTTGTTTTGCCATTTGCCAGGCTAAAATGCATCAAATCATTAATTTCATTAACATGCCCGATTAAATGGGCATGACCAAGTTCGTGCAACACAACCGAGGCAAAATCAATTTGTTGCTGACTGAGGTTGCTGTTGTCGAAACACCAGTTTTCAGCATTTGAAAAAACAATATCAACTTCTGAAAGCACATATTCATTTGGGTCTGAAGATCCTGCTGATTCAAGAAAATAAGAAGCTTGTCCCAAAGTTTCTCCGCCCGTGCCGCTTAGATCTCCAAACTGAATTGAGCAAATATCATCGGAACCCGGCTCAATATTTAATGTGTTACCGATTTCCCATGGAACAGAAGTTGCACAAATCCAGTTTTTTATTGAATTTTCGATTATTTCTTTCGCCCCGCTGTATGAATTTACATTGCCGTGAAGATGAAAAGTATAACCACCTTTGCTATTTTTATTTGTTAAATAAACCGGCTTATAATTTTGCTGAATAACATTGTATTTAACTGTCAGTTTTTCAGTGCTTTCTGTCTTTGTTCCATCAACTTCAACAATTATTTTACCGGTTGCTGATTCCGGTGGAACAATCATTTGAATTTGAGTGTCGCTCCATGAAAGAATCTTAAAATCAGAATTTGAAAAAATCTGGTACGGATTGTCAGCATTTGTAAACCAAACTAAACTTCCTCCCTGTGAATTACCAAAACCTTCGCCATTAATTGTTAAGGTTGAGCCAGTGCCTGCCGTTACCGTTTTAGGCAAAAATCCTGAGATATTTTGTGAGCTTTTTGCTGATTTCAATACAGGTGCAGAAATCTTATTTTTTATTTTTTTGCCCGAAATTTTTTCAATTTCGGTTAGTACCTCATCCTCATTAACGCTTTCAATTTTTTGAGTTTCATTGCCTAAAGAGATGAAACTGAACTCAGAATTGAATAGAAAATATAAATCATTGGAATTGCTGCTGATTTTATTCTGAGCTGCTAATTTTTGCAACATAAATATTGCCTTGTCACCAATTTCCAATTTGGGTGAAGTGCTTACAATTTGCAAAATGTCATCAACTTTTCCGCCTTTCAATAAAAGTTTCGGATTATTATCAGCATGACCAGCCAAAGGTGTGATTATTTTTAATTCAAATGCCGTGTAAATATTCTTGTGCTGTAAATTCCAGAATGATTGAATTCCAGTTATTTCAGCCTCAACTACTATATCCGAATTCAAAAGGCAATCTTGAATTGAAATCTTTTTATCGTTTTGTGAAAAACCAAAAAAAACTTGAAAAACAAAAACAGAGATTAGAATA
The DNA here is from genome assembly GCA_035391305.1 of Draconibacterium sp. Lineage (GTDB taxonomy): Bacteria > Bacteroidota > Bacteroidia > Bacteroidales > Prolixibacteraceae > Draconibacterium. Next base: position 7,162 of record DAOPKR010000130.1, on the reverse strand, counting down.
TATTCTCTCATTGAAAATAGAATTAGGTTTTATAAATCAATAGATTAAGCGTCAAGGGTTTAAAATTATAAAAATTACTGAAATTTTGGTTTTTTTAATTTGAAATATAAAAAAGAGCAGGGAGGTTTTGTTTATGAATCCCTTTTAATCTTTATTTTTATATATTTGTTAATATTACTTTTTTAAAATTGGTGTTACCATGGCAGTATCAAGAATTGGTGTTTCATTGGAAAAAGAACTTTTAGACTCGCTTGATGAATATGTAAAAGTGAATCATTTTGCCAACCGTTCGCAGGCAATCAGGCATTTGGTGAATAAAAACACTGTTGAGCAAAAATGGCAATGCAATAACTTTGTGGCCGGTTCGGTAACTTTGATTTATGATCCGCATCGTCGTGAAATACAAAACCAAATATCAGATATACAGGTTGATTATCATGAGGAAATTTTATCTACTCAGCGAGTTATTCTTGAAAAAGCCAAACATATGGAAGTTATCGCAATTAAAGGGGTTGCCAGCCGCCTGACTGAACTTGCAGATAAACTGATAACTATTAAGGGAATGCAAAACGGAAAGCTCACGATGAGCAGAGCCGATTAATTTTTTTAAGTCAGTGGTGTTAAGTTTTTCTGTTAATGCTACTGTTTAAATAATAAAATAGAGGATATGAATAGTTTAAATACTCATCTCAAAAACAAAATTGAGCTTTTGGAAGATTGGTTTTCAAAAAGAAAAGGATCGATTGTGGCGTTTTCAGGTGGAATTGATTCAACGCTTGTGCTTTTTTTAGCACGCAAATTCCAGGGAAAAGAAAATGTTGTTGGAGTGATTTCAAATTCTGAGAGTTTAAAAAGCAAGGATTTTGAACTGGCAAAGGATTTCTGTAATACCTTCGATATCAATCTTGAAATTATTAAAACACTTGAACTTGCTGATGAACGTTACAACAAAAACCCTGAAAACAGGTGTTATTTTTGTAAAGAGCATCTTTTTCATGATCTGCAATCCATCAAAGAAAAATATCCCGATTTTGATGTGTTAAGCGGCACAAATTATGACGATTTAGGTGACTATCGTCCGGGGTTGCAGGCTGCAGCGAAATATAAAGTTTTGTCGCCAATGGTTGATTGTAACTTATCGAAAGATGAATTGCGGCAAATTGCCAAACATTTTGATCTGCCAAACTGGGACAAACCAGCCAGTCCGTGTCTAAGTTCCAGGGTGCCTTATAATCATCAGATTACAAGAGAAAAGTTAAAACAGATTGAAGACGCCGAGAATATTCTTAATGAATTTGGTTTTAAGGATGTTCGGGTTCGGCATTATGGAACTTACGGGCAAATCGAAGTCAAAAAAGATGAGCTGGAGAAACTTTTGCTGGTTGAAGATGAAGTATTGTATAAAATTAAAAATGTTGGTTTTAAAGAGTTGCGAATCGATAAGGAAGGATTGGTTTCGGGGAAGCTGAACCGGGTTTTGACTTCAGAAAAATAATAAAAACTGAATATGAAAATATTGTATTACGATTGTTTTGCAGGTATAAGCGGTGACATGAACCTTGGCGCTCTCATTGATTTGGGAGTTGACAGCAATTATTTAAAAACAGAACTTGAGAAACTGAATATTGAAGGGTTTCATTTGGAAATAAAAAAGGACCAGCGGCGTGGAATTTCGGGCACAAAAGCAGATGTGATTATTGAAAACCAGGAAAACGAAAAACACCGTCATTTGAGGCATGTAGAGGAGATTGTCAACGGGAGTTCGTTGCCTGATCATGTAAAAATAAATGCGCTTAAAATATTCGATTTAATTGCTGTTGCCGAAGCAAAAATCCACAATATTTCAAAGGAAAGGGTACATTTTCACGAAGTTGGTGCTCTTGATTCAATTGCTGATATTGTGGGCGCAGCAATTTGTCTTGATTATTTGAAGGTTGATAAAGTGATGTCATCTTCTATTCAGCTTGGTGGCGGAATGGTGAAATGTGCTCACGGAATTATGCCTGTGCCAGCGCCCGCAACTGCTGAAATTGTGATGAATGTTCCTGTAAAAACAGGGTTGGTAAGCCATGAAGCCACAACGCCGACCGGTGCTGCAATTTTGGTGGCAACGGTTGATGAATTTACAGATAAAATGGATTTTCAGATTACAAAAACCGGATACGGAATAGGTAACCGGGACAGTGATGTACCAAATGTTTTGCGTGTTTATTTGTGCGAAGATTCAACCGGTTTAAAGGATGTAAATTCAGAAGAATCAGTTGTTCTTGAAAGCAATATTGATGATATGAACCCGGAACACTATGATTTTCTGTTGGAAAAACTATTTCAAACAGGTGCCAGCGATGCCTGGATAAGCCCGGTAATCATGAAAAAATCGAGACCGGCAGTTACACTTTCTGTTCTTTGTAAAAATGAGTTGGCAGATAAAATGAAAGAAGTTGTTTTTATAAACAGTACTTCAATTGGAATTCGTGAATACAAAGTAAAAAAGAATATGCTTCGCCGCGAAGAATCTGAGATTGAAACAATTTATGGCACAGTTAAGATAAAACAGAGCTTTTTTAACGGTAAAATGGTTAGGTCGAAACCAGAATATGAAGATTGTAAAAAGTTGGCGGAAAAACACAAAACAACAATTTCTGAAATCGAAAAAGCAGTGGATAAATTAACCGATTGATTATGGACCCGAAAGATATTCTTGAAAAATACAAAAATGGCGAAATTGATCTGACAGAAGCGTTGGAGCATTTTCCCGGCAGAGGTATTGAAGAGATGGGCTTTGCCACAATTGATACTGATCGTCAGCGCAGGACCGGCCTGCCGGAAGTAATCTACGCATCAGGGAAAACTGTGGAACAGGTTAAATTGATTGCTGAAAGAATGCATCAAAAAGGAATTAATGTTTTGGCAACCCGGGTTACACCGGAAATGGCCGAAGCTGTGAAAACGATAATTCCTGATGCAGAATATAATGAACTGGCAAAAACAATTTCTTACAGAAAAAAAGGTGAGATTGAAAGCAGAGGTTACATTGCAGTTGTAGCTGCCGGTACCTCCGATATGCCGGTTGCCGAGGAAGCAGCGGTTACAGCCCGGTTTTTAGGTAATAAAGTTGAAACAATATATGATGTTGGCGTTGCCGGAATACACAGGTTGTTTAATAAGCTTGAAACAATTCGTAATGCACGGGTTATTATTGTGGTTGCCGGAATGGAAGGTGCGTTAACCAGTGTAGTTGGCGGACTGGTGCACAAACCGGTAATTGGAGTGCCAACAAGTATTGGTTACGGCGCCAATTTTCAGGGATTATCAGCTTTGCTTTCAATGCTAAACAGTTGTGCCAGTGGTGTTAGTGTAGTTAATATTGATAATGGTTTTGGTGCTGCGTGCCAGGCTTCATTAATTAATCAATTATAAATCATAGTTATGAAGGAATTATATTTGCTTTATGCCTCAGCTGCTTCGCTCGGATTTGTGCACACAATTCTGGGCCCCGATCATTATTTGCCATTTATTGTATTAAGCAAAGCCCGAAAGTGGTCGAGCAATAAAACCATGTGGATTACATTTATTTCAGGAATCGGGCATGTTGGTAGTTCAGTGCTAATTGGAATAATTGGTATTGCATTGGGAATCAGTTTAAATAAACTGGAATATATCGAAGCTTTCCGAGGCGAAATTGTTGGTTGGATGTTGTTTGCATTTGGCATTGCCTACACAGTTTACGGCATTTATAAATACATTAAAAATTCGCATCATTTTCATTTGCCAAATTTTATGGTACCAAAAAGAATCAGAGGTTTACAACACCTTCCAACCGAAGAAATTAAAGAAGACAATACAAAACTTACACCCTGGCTCCTGTTTTTGATCTTCGTTTTTGGTCCCTGTGAGGTACTTATCCCGTTATTGATTTTTCCGGCCTACGAAAACAGTACATTCGGAATGTTAACAGTCGCCCTGATTTTTGGCATCGCCACTATTTCTACCATGATGCTTACCGTGTTTATTGGCCACAAAGGCGCTGCAATGGTAAAATTCAAAAAGCATGAAAAATACCTTCATTTATTTGCCGGAGTTTTAATTCTTGTTAGTGCCAGTGGTATTTTGTTTTTAGGTTGGTAGGTGGTAACTGAAATCTATTAAAATTTATCTTGGGAATTTGGTAATTCATAAAAAAATCCGGCAAGCGGTTTCGATCTGCTTACCGGATTTTTTATATAAATGCCCCAGTTTGTTAATAGAGATACAAATATCGGCTCTATTCTGCTTTTCCTGTTTTGTTTTCCTTTAGTGCGTTATCCTTAAAGTATGCCCAGATAATCAATATAAAAACCACAACAACTGCAACATAAACACCGGTTGGAACAGGAGCCGGTTCGCCCTGAGCGTATGAATGCAATCCCGACAAATAGTAATTTACACCAAAATAGGTCATCAAAACTGAACTGAATCCGACAAGCGCCGCAACACTTACCGCATAATTTCCTTTAAAACCGGGTATTTTATGCATGTGACTTATAAACGTATAAACCAAAATTGTTACAAGAGCCCAGGTTTCTTTTGGATCCCAGCCCCAGTAACGGCCCCATGATTCGTTGGCCCAAACACCGCCAAGAAACGAACCCAGAGTTACCATTATCAACCCAATCAATAAGGCAATTTCGATGATATTTACCAATTCACGAATTGTGAAATTTACCCGGGCCATATTAGTTTTATTTCTCGAGATCATTAAAATCAGGTTTATCATCGCCAGCAATGCACCTACACCCAGAAATCCGTAACTTGAAGTAATTACAGCCACATGTACAATCAGCCAGTATGATTTTAAAACCGGGACAAGGTTTGTAATTTCAGGGCTCATCCAGCTAAAACCTGCCACCATTAATGAAAGACCTGCAAGTAAAGTAGTTGTTGAGAGTGTAATTTCCGATCGGTTGGCAAAAATTAATCCTGCCAAACATGTTGCCCAGCTAATAAACACCATCGACTCGTAACCATTGCTCCATGGCGCGTGGTCCGAGATGTACCACCTGATTCCCAGTCCGGTAGTGTGAACTAAAAACAAAATGAAAATAACTGCCAGCGATATTTTCTTCAAACCGGTCAGTTTGAATTTTGGGTTGAAAATGGTAGTCAAATTCATTGCTAGCAGAATAAGCCCGAGCAACATATATATTTTCGAAAGTTTACCAAAAATGTCAAGGTTATTATAAATCACTTCAAAGTTGATTTTTGTTGCTGACGGAATAATTTTGGCACCTTGTGTTTGCTGGTAATTTTTCAATTGGTTTAATAGGGTAGTGGCAGTTGCCCAATCATTTCTTTGAACCGATGAAAAATAATTGCCAATTGTATTCCTTGCAAAAGCTTCGCCCTCTGAACCAAGTAAATTCGACTCTTTCAGCGAAATCCACTTGTGGTTATCATGGCCCGGAACGGGTAAAATGGTCAGAAAATCGCCCTGAAAAACCTCCATCATAATATTGGCGCGCTCATCTACATTTATTATTTCCTTATCAAATTTGTTGCGTTCGTTGGGTTTCTTCTCGTAGGTAGCGGCAACCAGTTGATTTAATTTGTATTCTCCGCTAACCGGATTAAACATTGAATTAAAGGAAACATAATTTCCGTTGGCATTTAATAATTTTTTCAGATCAGAATTGGCAACTTTTATCACCGGAATGTCTTTCCATTTCTCTGGATTTACCTGCATGTCAAGGTAAACTTCAGTTGAAGACATTCCCTGCCAGCTGTTTTTGCGGGCAACTTTACGCAGGATTTCAGATGCTAAAGTATTTACCGGCTCAACTCTTCCCTGAGCGCTTTGAACCAACATTTTACCAAATTCCGAAACGTGATCTTTGTTATACTGCGTATTTTGTGCGCCTGCATTTATCCCAAAAAACAAACCAAATACCAGGATAGCGAAGAATTTCTTTCTTTCTTCCCTGAGTTTTGCTGAAGTTTTTATCAATGCTTTTATCCGGCTGTTTTTATTAAAAAATATCAGTACCATCCCAATTGCCATTAGCAGATATCCGATATAAGTAACCGATGTACCAAGTGAATCATGATTTACAGATAATATTGTCCCTTTTTCATCGCGATCGTATGATGATTGAAAAAAACGGAATCCGTTGTATTTCAAAATATTGTTCATGTAAATTCTAAAAGGTTTTTCAGTGTTTTGATCTTTCAGTACAACTTCACTGGCGTACGAAGATGGGCTGTTTGATCCCGGGTAACGTTCAAGCTGAAAATCGTTTAGATAGATTGAAAACGGGATTTCAATGAGTTTAGAACCATAACCAATTGAAATGTCCACTCCATCAATACTAGTGGAATACTCTTCTCCCAGTTCACCTTTCGCGCCAAAAACATTGATTATTCTTGTTGTATTTCCAACAGTAATTTCTGCCTGAATAGCATCTTTATTTGCTACGCCATTTTCCGGCTGCACATAGTTTAATTTTGATATTCCTTTTGTGAAGTACTGTTTTACAGCAAAACTTACATTTCCAAGCGAGTATGCTTTTTGTGTGTTGATTTCCGTGCTCATATCTGGTGCAATTACCTGCGGTTCTTGTCCCATCATTTCCAATACCGTAATAGTGTCTGAGGTGGTGACAAACAAAGCACCATTTTTCAAATGAAAGTTAATATCTGTGTTATTCTCGGGTATTTCAAACCCTAAAGTAATCGCTCCAATCTTTTTTGTTTCTCCCGGTTGCAGTAAAAAATCCTTCCTGTCCGATCCGTTGGCAACAGTTAATAGTGACAAAACCGGACTTCCATTGGGATCGGCAACCAATACTTCTTCAGCAGATGGCAAATAACCGGTATTTTCAACTTTAATCTGTTGTCCGCCAATATTAATATTTTCAGAAAACCGGTTTGCGGTATAAGGTGAAAACAGAACTTGTTTTTCTCTTATTTCGGTTTGATCACCTTTTTTTGCTTTGATACTGATGAAAGTTGGCTCAGAAATAATTGTATTCGATGATTCACCTTCACGAATGTGCATGCTGCCTTCATAACCGTAATAACGGGTTATTGCTGCGCCAATAAAAATTACGACAAACGAAAAATGTAAAAGTACACCCGGGTATCTTTTTTTGGCAATTAACTTATTTGTAAAAATACTTCCGATAAG
>DAOPKR010000129.1:0-12124 GCA_035391305.1 Draconibacterium sp. | reverse complement strand
TATAGCCAGTGCTTCTTTTAGTTTTCAAATTTTTCAGCAAGTTTTACAGTCAATTTTTTGTCTTTCAATACAAATAATAGCCAAATCCAAATAAAGAATGCCAATATAAACGAAATAACAGTGTTCTGATTAAATATGTCTTTTGCTGCTTGATTAGTTTGAAACTCTTTGATAGCCTGGTTGATTGTCAATCCTTCATTCACCAGTAAAGTAATTACAGTTGTTGCGTTTGAAATAATTATACTCATTATGTTAGAAAAAATGATTATATATTTTGTCAATTTTCCATTTCGGCCTTTGAAATAATTGTATCCTTTAATTCCAAGAAATGCTATAACAATTGCCATTGCTGAAACAAGTCTTTCCAGGTAAACGGCAATTAAAACCCATGCTATAATTCCTGGAATAGAAAAAATAAGTGAACCTAAAAAGCCTATCAGATAGTTTTTCTCTTCGGAAACTTTTTCTCTTTCAATGTTATCGTAATTGTTCTCAATTAGACTGAAGCATGGATTACAAAGTAATACTCCGTTATCATTTAATTCATAGTACTTTATATTGTCCTTTGTTCCACAGTAATGACACTCGTTTTGTTCGGGAATGCCGACTTTCTTAAACAAGTTGACCAAGAAGTCAAAAAGTGTATAAACCGTCGTGAGTTTGGTAAATGTCATGTTTTCGAGAAACTGAATAAATACATTATTGTCGTCGATTTGAAAATTTGAAAATTTCAAAAGTTTTTTATTTGCCTCTAATTCAGTTTTGATCAACAACTTTTGTTCTTCAGTTAAGGTGCCGGTTGTTGCAGATATATACTTGTATTGAGGGTTACTTAACAGATTCCCGTCACCAACGTTAAAAAAATAGTCTTTATAAAGTCCGAATACACCGACTTTTGTTTTGTGCCAGTCAAGTTTCTTTGCAATTTTCTTAGCTTTTGGGAAAATCATATTTATTAGTTTTTTGGTTATTTGTAACTCTGTTTATTAGCAATGTGACTAACGTCACAATTTTATGATGATTATTAATGCTATGTATTTCTCTTCATTTCTCATTTTTACTCTTTTTTCTTACTCCAATTTTAACATCAACTTTAGAATTTAGTCAAGTTCTTGTGACAGGGAGGATTATGCATAACGGTTACTTGTAAGTTGTCGCTGCGGATTCCGAAACGCGTTCCTGTCCGAAGGACACTGAACTGCGAAACGAGAATCCGCAGTTGGTGTACCACCGAACCCCGCCCTGCAATATGTACATTGTTGGCGGTTCGGTTTTATTTATTTTCAATTCGATTTGATTTTTTTGTTTTTACTTAAATACATTCAACTCATATATTGTTTGATTTATTTATTCATTACAGTAATAAAAATCTATTACTTTCTTTCATTTTGGTAAATTGCTCAAACAAATATTACAATTTGAAATTTCGTTAAACTTGGAATTCCTTAAGCTATAAATAATCAAAGAATTATTAATAATGTTTGAAAGTCTCTCATTTTTTATGTTACCAAGGCAAAATTCCGGGATAGAAAGTACATGGCAAGGATAAACAGAACCATCAGAAGATATTGAAATAAATTTTCCAACGCCACAATTTAATGATTCAGAAGGTTGGTGTTTCATTTTCAAACCAAACTTTTCAAAATAGAATTGTTCAACTATCTTCCGCAATTCTGTTAAATCACAAGATAAGTTTTTGTCTGTCGCTCTTCCTATTTGCTTCAATGGTGAAACATGAATTTTCTTAACTCCGATGGACAGAAGATTATTCATAAAATCTTTTAAGTGACTGAGGTTCATGGTTGAAGCGGTTATAAATGCTGAAGGACTTCCTTCTGCTTCAATAATGAATTTAAAAGCCTTCATAGCTTTGTTAAAAGATTCCAGTCCTCTTAAAGAATCATTTACTTCTTGCGGTCCATCAATACTTATTCGGATTTCGCTGAATGCGTTAACTAATTTATACGCAATATATTCATTAATCAAAGTGCCATTCGTTGAGATTCCAAGAATAATTTTCTTATCTAAACTTTTAATACAATTTGCTAACTCAAATATATCTTCTCTTAATAGTGGCTCACCGCCCGTGAATACAATTCTTTTAGGTTTAAGTGTTGATAATTCATTTAGCATCTTTTTAATTTCAGATGAAGATAGCTCGAAATCTTCTTTTTCCCCGGCATTATAATAACAATAACTGCAATTAAGATTGCATTGCTTAGTAACGTGAAGGTACATAGTTTCGAAATTTGATATACGTTCACTATTATCCTTCAAGAATGCTTTATTTAAAAGATTATTAATCATAATAAAGGATAAATCATTCGGGCAAATATATTTCTTCGAGATTTATAAGCTTTCATATCCAGAAAAGCATCTGGTTCGATTGGTGGGTTTCCTTGCTTTTTTAAAATATTTTTGGCTCTCTCTCTTATAGGTTTTAAGCTTAATTCTCCTTTATCCCCTGGATTATCACATATCCAAGACAATGTAACCCGAATATCTTCCACTTCAGATAGAAGGTGTAGCATTATATTTGAGATAGGATTTCTTAACGATTTTAGTTTATTAATTGCTTTTAATGCTGATTTAAAGTTATAAGTGTATTTTCCGGAAGTATATTTGGAAGTTCTATCAGTTTCTTTACTTGAAATATTATATTCGAGGCAATCATTATATAACTGAAAATATTTATTTACTGTTTTATTAAACTTTTTAGAACCTGAAGAATAATCGCATTTTATTAGTTTTTCTGGCCCAGCTTTTCTCATGATTTGTCCTATTTCTCGAAAATCACCCTTCTCAATTTCGAAATAATCTGGGTAAATTAGGTGATTATTAGCAACATCAATTCTCGCTCCATTTTCGAGCAAAATATTTAATATTTGTTCTCTTGTTTGTTTAATTAACTTTAATTCTATTGCACCTCGAATATCCCTTAACATTCGTTCTCTATAATAAGTACTCTCTTCTATTAATTTAATTACCTCTTCTTTTACAATTGGGTCTTCTATATGTTCTGTTAGTTTTTCTGTAGTAAACCAATCATCTGATAACTTTAGATTCCAATATCGAGTAATTTTGTTATAATGGAGTGGTGTGTTTCCTTCATCATCTTTCTGATTAACATTAGCTCCTTTAGAAATTAAAAATTTCACAATATCCAATTGACCACCTTCCACTGCTAAGTGAAGTGGTGTAATATTATAAATTGATAATTTCTTTTCAGGTATTCCAAATAATAGTTTTTCAATGTAAGATAAACATTTTAAGAAAAAGGTTGTCGGGATGTCCTCTGCCTCTTCAATACACTTCGTTTTGGTATCTATTTCAAAGCCTTTTGAGATGAATAATTGTACATTTTCAAGGGGGCCATTTTCAGCAGCTAAATGCAATAAGTTTTTGCCTGAATTATCAAGAATATTTATGTCAGAACCCTTTGAGATAAGTAATTCAGAAATATGAAAATGACCGCTTTTAACTGCAATCAGAAGGGGGGTCTCATTATTCTCATTCTTTGTATTTACATCGATACCTTTTGAAATGAGTATTTGAATTATTTTTAGATTACCTGCTTCAGCTGCAATATGAAGTAGTGTAGAATTGTATTCTATATCTAAGGAAGCATTCTTTGATAGGAGTAATTCAAAAATCTGTAATTGACCTTTTCTAATTGCTAAAATTAGAGGTGTTTTGCTATACACACTTGAATTTACATCTGCACCGTTTAAAATTAGTAATTCTGCAATCTGAAAATGATTATTTTCTAGCGCATTATAAAGGGGGGTTCTTTTATAGCTATCTTTTACATTTATATCAACACTATGCGTAACTAATAATTTTGCAATTTCTAAATACCCTCTTTCAGCAACTATATGGAGTGGCGTTTTTCCTGAAAAGCCAACTATATTTACATCTGCGCCATTTAAAATTAGTAATTCTGCAATCTGAAAATGTTTATTTTCCAGCGCAATTTGAAGAGGTGTATTCTTTTCATATCCAGGCATATTTACGTCTGCGCCATTAGCAATTAATGTCTTTGCTAATTCAATATCATTTCTTTCGCATGCATCTAATAAATTATCAGTTTTCATGTTTATTTGATTTTTAAACCATTCGTTATTATCTTATCTGTAATAAACTACAAATTTGTTGCAAGTAACCGAAACCGTCAAAATTTAATTTTGTCAAAAAGCGATACCGTTTCAAGTTGCAATTCAAACTGACCGCCAACATCTGTATACCCGCATATTGCGGGTATTTCTTTAATACGCGCACGTTTTATTTATTTGTTTTAACTTTTTCTCTGTAAAATGTGTGTTTCTGACCCGGGATATTTTGTTCATACAGTTTGGTTTAAGAGTGAATCAATTTCTCAAATGTAAAAATTATTTTATTTAAAAGTACGGGCTTTCAGAAATTTGGATTACAGGTAATTTGTTTTCTTCTTACACAAAAGGAATATGCTCTAGTTTTATCACTTTTACACATTATTGGCAAATCGTTTTTATTCGTTTTTAATCAACTTAGGTATATTACTAAACTTAATAAAAAGTAGTCCGTCAAACCTATCTTTAGCAATAAATTCAGCCGTACTTCCATTATTTTCCATTCCTAAAAGCGGTTCGCCGGTAAAATCGTTTTGGTTATGTTTTCTTAAGTCCAATACATATTTTTCTTTTTGAAATTGGTTAAGGTGATAAGCCAGATATCCATTGTCTTTATGCTCAAAATCAAATGTCCCATTAAAGTTTAAGTTTTTTCCACTGTAAATTATTGTTCCAATTGAGTAGTATTTATTGCCAAAAATGTTTTTTAGACTATGCCCCATCCAATTCACATTATCATTTGGCTTTTTCGAATTTTCAATATGACTGTTTTGTGCCCAAATAATGATTTTTGATTCAGGGTTTTCTTCTTTGAACCATTTTACAGTTTCAAATAATGCTTTATCTCTAATGTTGGCTAAAACAGGCCACCCCATCATCTCTCCGATGCGGATTTCTGAATACGCATTTAAGAAAATTTCATTTGATTTTTTTAAAGCACTAATTTCATTTTTTGTTGTACCTGATTTAAGTAATTCGTTGATGTTCGTATCTAAAAAAGCGTTGTAATTGTGCAAAAAGCCAATAAATCTGTCTCGTTGTTTGTTGAATGACACCGTGTCTTTGTCGTTTTCATATTGGTAGAGCTTATTAAAACTTCTCATTTCCATTAGAACCGATTTTGCAAAAATCGAATCCAATGGCCGGGCAATTTCGGTCATTCGCTTTATAAGATAGTTTTGCTGTGGCTGGCAATCAAAACCCTGGATTTTTAGTCTTCCGTTTTGTGATTTTACATAGCTTACAAGATCTTCAATTTCTTCTGATTTGTAATAAAAGTTTGAGCTAAAAACGCTTGTAAATTCTTTGATTGATAGCGAGTCCAATTGCTCCCAGGCTAACGCTGCATCTCCGTATCCTGATTCAAAAAGAACCAAATCAAAACCTAATTCCTGATATAAGAATTTGACTAATTCTGTTTTGGCTGCAAATACTTCTCCTAGTCCGTGTGTATTTTCTCCAAGAGCAATTATTTCTACACCATTCAAGGACTCTTGTAATCCTGACAGGTTTTCAAACTTTTCTAAATCTGAAGTAAATTCAATTGTTGAATTAAAATCAGTTTGAGCATTACAAGAACAAAAAGTCAGAACGGTAATGAATATTAGAATTTTTCTCATTCAGTTTTTATTAAATGTTTACCAACATCTGTATCCCCGCATATTACAAATATTTCTTTAATACGCGCATGTTTTATTTATTTGTCTTTAACTTATTCTCTGTGAGATGTGTGCTTCTGATACGGGATATTTTGTTCATACAGTTTGGTTTAAGAATGAATCGATTTTTCAAATGTAAAAATTATTTTATTTAAAAGTACAGGGTTTAAGAAATTTGGATTACAGGTAATTTGTTTTCTTATTACACAAAAGGTTTTATAACACAAAAACCGAAATCAAACATAATTTCGGTTTTTGCTATTTATCCGCCCGGCGGTTCAAAACCGCTTGACGGACACACGAAAACTCATTTCCTCATTTCCTCATTCCTTCATTCAAGCATTTCCGCATTCTTGCATTCAGTCCTTCAATCCTTCAGTCCTTCAATCATTTTTTTTCGTGATTCCTGTAATTTACCCCCAGTTTATCCAGTCTTTTGTAATCAATAAAAAGTCTTTTTTCAAAATCTTCAAAGTTTTTGAGTTCTTTTTTTGTCCAGCCAACTTCTGCTTCAGCCTGCAAACGTGGTAAAAGCATATACTCTGCTTTTTTAGTTGTGGCAATATATTCAGTCCAGAGATTGGTTTGAACGCCAAGAATATATTTGGCTTCATCGGCAGAAAGCTCAGCCGGAATTGGCTCGTAACTATATACTTTATCAACCGGTAAAAATCCGCCAATGGCAAGCGGTTCTTTTTCTGTGTCGCGCGATTGATAGTGGTCGATATACATATGCGAGTTGGGCGACATAACTACGTCGTGTTTTTGTTTTGCGGCTTCTATTCCACCTTTCTCGCCGCGCCAGCTCATAACTGTAGCGCCGGGTGCGAGGCCACCTTCAAGGATTTCGTCCCAACCCACAAGTCTGCGCCCTTTTGAAGCCAGGTATTTATCCATCCGCGAAACAAACCAGCTTTGCAGTTCGTGTTCATCCTTCAGCCCGTTTTCCTTCATCTTTTTCTGACAGGCATCGCACTGTTTCCATGCATCTTTCGGACATTCGTCGCCGCCAATGTGAATAAACTGCGAAGGGAAAATGTCGAGTACTTCATCCAAAACGTCCTGTAAAAACACAAAGGTTTCTTCCTTTCCGGCACAAAACACATCCTTGTGAACGCCCCATATCTTTTTTACTTCATACGGGCCTCCCGTACAACCCAAATAGGGGTACGAAGCCAGCGCACCGCCTGCATGTCCTGGCATTTCAATCTCAGGAACAACAGTTATATAACGTTCGGCTGCATAACGCACAATTTCGCGGGCCTGGTCCTGTGTGTAAAAACCGCCATAACCAATACCGTCATACTCCGGATTGTTGCTATAATGGCCAAGCATTGTTTCATCGCGCCAGTGGCCGGTTTCGGTAAGCTGCGGATATTTTTTTATCTCAATGCGCCATCCCTGATCTTCGGTTAAGTGCCAGTGAAAGGTATTGATCTTGTACATGGCAAGTATGTCGATATACTTTTTTATAAAACTTACAGGGAAGAAATGACGGCCCACGTCGAGCATGTTTCCGCGCCATGCAAACCGTGGCTGATCTTTTATATCGGCAACCGGAATTTCAAGCTCGCCGTTACTGGCTTTCACAGGCAGCATTTGTTTTAGGGTTTGCATGCCGTAAAACAATCCGTTGGGTTCAGAACCAATAATAACCACCGATTTGTCACTCACCTTTAGCAAATAACCTTCTTTACCCAGATTTGAGCTGCTTATAATTTTAAACTGAATAGTTTTTTCGCCCGTTGCTTTGTCGGGTTTTATGTCGTAAACAGTTGCGAGGTATTCGCTGAAAAATGTTGCTATCCGCGCAATCTCCTTGTTTGTCGCATCAAATTGAAGGGCGCAATTTTTATCAAGCACAAAATTTCCTTTTCCGGCGGCATATTCCATTGGTTTCGGAATGATTGCAGTTTGCTGTGCATAAACATGAAACACTGTAAATAAAATTAAGATAAACAGGCTGATTTTCTTTGTCATTTTTATATAGTTTTGAATTTTTATTTAAAAAACCAAAGTAAGTACTTTTTTAAAAATTTAAAAAGAAAGTTTTACAATAGAAATAAAATCAATATCGTTGCTCGTGTAATGAATTATACTATTTCGACTCAGTTAGCTCAAAAAGTCCCTGATTTGGAACTTGCCTGCATTGAATGTAATGTTGAAGTACAAGCCATCAACGTTCAACTTTGGGATGAAATTCAGCAGAAAACAGTTGAGCTTTCAGCAAAATTAAAAATTGAAGACATTAAAGATCTGCCTGCAATTTCAGCATCACGCCTGGCGTACAAAGCCTGCGGGAAAGACCCGGCCAGGTATCGTTTGTCGGCGGAGGCACTTTTACGGAGGGTGGTTAACCGCAATGAGATTTACCAGATCAGCAATGTGGTTGATTTGCTAAACCTTGTTTCAATTTCAACAGGTTTTTCTATTGGTGGTTATGATGCAGATAAAATAACTGGTGATATTATTTACGGGATTGGTAAGCCAAATGAACCTTACACAGGAATTGGAAGGGGTGAACTGAATATTGAAGGGATGCCTGTATTTCGAGATTCAGTTGGTGCATTTGGAACACCAACAAGCGATTCGGAGCGGACTTCGGTTACATTGGAAACCAAACGTTTTCTTATGATTATAATTGATTATGCTTCTTCGCCGCAATTGGCCGAAGCCACCGCACTTGCCCGTGAACTGCTTGTAAAATATGCGCAGGCAACAAACTTCGACATTAAAAATATTACGAATTACCCATAAATCCTCCCGAAAAAATTCGGAACAGGCTATAAAGGGGAACTTTAAAGAGTAAACTAAAATGAGATACACACGACTTTTATATCAGTTGGTATATGACTTCTTCTGAAAGATTAAAAAAGTCCTGCCTTTCAGGCAGTTGTTACTGCGTTTTCATAACCTTAGGTCTTTGACCTAAGGTTATGAAAATAAAACACCTTCGGTGTTAACTGTTAAAAAAACTGTATCCAATAAATAATGATTAATAGACAAAGGATCTCATGACTTGAAAAGTCACCACTTTCATAACTGCATGGTCAACGACCTGGGGAGAAGGCAGAACTGAACTAACTTATGACTGAATTGGAAATCGACTGAGTCGGAAGCACGATAACGAAAAAAAGTATCGAATAAAGAAAAATTCTTTTGACTTGAAAAGTCAACACTTTCATAACCGCCAGGTCAATGACCTGCGGAGAGAGAAAAACAATATTAAATATCTGCCTGAAAGGCAGGACAATTACATAAAGAATGAGCTATACACGACTTTTATATCACATCGTATTTAGAACCAGGAGAGGTGAAAATACAATTCAGGAAGAACATGAAAAGGAATTGTATGCATACATTATGGGTATTATAAACAACAAAAAGAGTAAACTGTATCGTATAGGTGGTATGCCTGATCACATTCATTTGCTAGTTGATATTCACCCAACTATTGCTGTGTCTGATTTTATGAAAGAGCTAAAAGAGTATTCAAGTAAATGGTTGTCAACAAATCCACATTTTCCTGATTTTGAACGGTGGGCAGTCAGTTTTGCCGAATTTACGTATAGTCTTAAAGAAAAACAAACAATAATCGATTATATTAAGAACCAGAAAGAGCACCATAAAAAGGTGAGTTTTGAAGAAGAATATCGTCAGTTTTTAATTGACAACGGTATTAATATTGATGAACGATATTTTCTAAAGGAATAAATTTGGTCTGCCTTTGAGGCAGTTAGGGCTTGGGATTTATTGTCCTTAGGTCGTTGACCTCATGTTATAAAAATAAGATGCCTGGTGTTAGGTCATAAAATGGATAATTATTAAAAATATAAGATAAATATGAGATGGTTTTGTAAAATGATGCTCGGATTGTTGGGTTGGAAAGCAATTGGGGGCGTGGCTCCCGAACCCAAATGTATCATTATCGGCATTCCGCACACGAGTGCCTGGGATTTCGTGATTTCGTGGTTTTTTTATACTTCGATTGGCGGCTTTGCAAGTACGCTTGTAAAAAAGGAGTTTTTCTTTTGGCCGGTGGGTTATTTTTTGCGCAAAATGGGCGGCGTTCCCATCGACCGTTCAAAAGGCGCAAATGTTATCAGGCAAACAATTCACCTTTTTGATGAAATGGACCACCTGCATCTGGCGCTTACTCCGGAAGGCACGCGTGAACGTACAAAAAACTGGAAGGCAGGTTTTCACACCATTGCCACAGCTGCGAATGTGCCTGTTTACCTGGGCAGCTTCGACTGGGGTAAAAAGGAAATTACAATCGGCCACAAATTTGAACTTACTGATGATGCCAAAGCCGACATTAAACGCATGAAAGATTTCTACCGCGAAAAAGGGGTAGTGGGTAAATTTCCGGAGAATTTTACAACGGAATATTAAGAACTTTTATGGGCGCCGTGGTTTTTTACCCTGCCCAGCTTTCAAGAATCAAACTTCCTGAATCGTCATTATTTTCGATGCGCAGGTGCACGTCAATTTCCTGCTGCATTTCTTCGACATGGGAAATTACGCCAACTATCCGGTTCTCTTTGCGCAGCGATTTTAATGTATCGAAAACTACAGAAAGCGACTCTTTATCGAGCGATCCGAATCCTTCATCCAAAAAGAAAAAGTTTTGGTTCGATTCTGTTATTTTCTGAATATTATCGGCAAGCGCCAGTGCCAGCGAAAGTGCTGCCTGAAAAGTTTGTCCGCCTGAAAGTGTTTTTACGTTTCGCACTTTTCCACCATTTAAAAAGTCGCGCACCTGGAAATTATTGTCTGCCGTAATTTCAAGGCTGAGTTTTTGGCGTGTGAGTTTAAAAAACCTGTCGTTGGCAGCATTACAAAGGTTTTGCAGGTAAACCGATGAAATGTAATTCACAAATCCGCTGGCTTTAAAAAGCGATTTCAAGGTGTTGATATTTTGTCCGCGCAACTCAATTTTTTCCAGTTGTTGTTTTAAAACGGCCTGATTTTCCATGTCTTTTTTGAGTTTTTTCAGCCACTCTTCCGTTTTACCTTTTTCCTGGTTTTTTGTGTTTTGAAGTTCTTTGTATTCGTTTATTTCAATAAGTAATTTTTTGTGCGCTTCATCATTGTAAATCCGGTCGCCCATTTCGGTTTTTATTTCGCCAAAACGCAATTTTGCCAGCGATAAACTTTGTTTGAAATTGTCGATTTTTGTTTTGTTTTCAGCCAAATTAATGGCTTGTGAAAGAATAGCTTTTACTTCACCAAAGTTGGAATATTCTGTTTTTTTCAACTCGATATCAAGCTTCAACTGCAGGTTTTCAAGGTTTTCCGATTCCGATTTCAGTGCTAAACGATTTGCACTCAGAATTCCGGAAAGCGTGTCTTTGCTTTTTCGCAATTCAGTGAGTTTTGCCGAAATCTCGTTGTACTGTTTTTCGAGGTTTGAAAATTGTAGCAACAATGTACTTCTTTCGGTTTCAATTTCAGTAGCTTTTTTTGCTGAATAATCGTCCGGCGAAACTAATTTTAACTGTTCAAGCAAAGTTTTCTTTGCAGTTTCGTGAATGGTGATTTGAGTTCTAATTTTTTCAAGTTCGGTTTGAAACCGCTCCTTGTTTTTAACTTCTTTTTCAAGTTCGCCGGTCAGTTTTTCGAGGCTGGTTTCCTTTAGTTTTATTTCTTTCTGAAGATTTTCAGCGGCTTTGAACTTGGCTTCAACTTTTTCAGGTTCAGAATATTCAGACCACATAAATTTGGTTTGGTGTTCGTCTGCCAGTTTTTTATTTTCTGCCAGTTTCTTTTGCCAATCGTTTAAAATTCCTTTTTTAAGATTCAATTGAATGTTCAAATCTTTCAAAGCCAAAATGGTTTCGTTCCAAGTTTCGATTTGCTTTTCCAAATTCAGTTTTTCATCAGAAATTTTTGTTTGTTCCTGAATGATATTTTCAGCATTGTAAATTTCGGGGTGGTGGGTTGAACCGCACAACGGACAAGGCAAACCTTCCGACAAACCGGCGGCATATTTTTCAAGCTGTGCTTTTACCCGCAAATGACCAGCTTCGGACTCCAGATTTTTAAGGGCATTTTTAAGCGTTTCTATTTTCGATTGCGCAAAATTCAGTAATTCTGATAATTCGCTTTTATCTGATAATTCGTCAAAAACCGGAGAACCTGAAATGTTAGTTATTGATTGGGTTGTTTTCTCCGTTTCAAGCTGATATTTTGTGAGTTCTGTATCTATTTCATTTCTGATTTTATTTAAATTTTGTTTTTCAACATGCCATGTTTTTATTTTTGAAAGCATTGCCAAATCGGGCAGTTCAGCTTTTTGTGCTTTAATATTTTCGTTTAGACTTTGCTTTTCATTTGTAAGTGTTTCTGCTTTTA
>DAOPKR010000128.1:7143-12591 GCA_035391305.1 Draconibacterium sp. | reverse complement strand
TTTAATGCATATTTTCATTTAAAAATATTACCTTAATATCCATTTATTCGCCGTTTGGGATTTCAAAATAATTTTGTTTAACAGAAAAAGTAAATTATATTAATCACAATTATTGAAGCCTGTGCAACGAACCACTTAATTAATGTATTTTAAAATGTTATATTTATAATAACGAACCGTTCTAAACTTAAAATGAAAAAAGTACTCATCATATTTGTTCATCCCGCTATTAGTAAATCCAGGATTCATCGTAGATTGATTAATTCTGTTAACAATCAGCATGGAATAACTGTCAATAATTTATACGAAAACTACCCCGATTTTTACATCGATATTATAAAAGAGCAGCAACTTTTAATCGAGCATGATATTATTGTTTTACAGCACCCGCTTTACTGGTACAGTTCTCCGGCAATTTTAAAAGAATGGTTTGATTTGGTTTTGCAGCACGGATTTGCTTATGGTGTGAAAGGTAAAAATCTAGTAGGTAAACAGGTGATTTCAATCATTTCAACCGGAGGTGATAAAGAAGTCTATTGTAAAGAAGGCCGTAATCATTTTACCATAAACGAATTTCTTGTTCCTTTTAAACAATCAGTTAACCTTTGTGGAATGGACTATTTACCGCCTTTTGTTATTTACGGCTCTTATTCGCTAAACAACACTGAAATTGAACAGCTTAACATAAAATACAAAAAACTTCTATTTGGGTTAAGGGATGAACTTTGGGAAAACAATCAACTAAATTCAGCGCAATATTTTAATGATATATTAGATTAATATGCATTATCAGGATTTCTTCTTTCAGGCATTTATTTTTCTTGCAGCAGCAGTTGTAACTGTTCCTGTTATTAAAAAACTTGGGCTTGGTTCGGTACTCGGATACTTACTGGCAGGTATAATAATTGGGCCATCGGTATTGGGACTTGTTGGTTACGATGCCGATAAAGTTATGCACTTTGCCGAGTTTGGCGTTGTTTTGATGCTTTTTGTAATTGGCCTCGAACTTCAGCCATCATTGCTTTGGAGCATGCGCCGCACAATTTTTGGACTTGGCGGGTTACAGGTACTTTTTACCACAATTGTAATTGCTGCTCTGGCCCTTCTCTTCGATTTTAAAATAAACCGTGCCATTGCGATCGGTTTAATTTTGGCCCTTTCTTCAACTGCAATTGTACTGCAAACCTTAACTGAAAAAGGAATGCTGCAAAATCCGGCAGGACGATCGGCATTTTCGGTGCTTTTGTTTCAGGATATTGCGGTTATACCAATCCTTGCAATTATTCCAGTTTTGGCTGCATTAAACGGAAGCATAAATCTGGCTGATTCTGAACTTAACCAACTTACTCCGATGGGGTCGCTCCCGGGATGGATGCAACTACTTGTTTTGGTTGCTGTAGTTTCATTAATTGTTTTCGTTGGACGTTTTGTTGCACGTCATCTTTTCCGACTTGTTGCCGAAACCGGAATGCACGAGGTTTTTACAGCGATGGCGCTTTTGCTTGTAATCGGAATTGCGCTGGCAATGTCAAAAATCGGACTTTCACCTGCACTTGGAACATTCCTTGCCGGTGTTGTACTTGCCGACAATGAATACCGCCACGAACTTGAAACAACCATAAACCCATTTAAAGGGCTGCTGTTGGGATTATTTTTTATATCAGTTGGTGCAAGTATTAATTTTATGCTTCTTATTGAGGAACCTTTAATTATACTTGGGTTTCTTGTCTTGCTGATAATCGTGAAGTTTATAATTCTTTTTATTCTAGGCAGATTTTTCAGGCTGAGAAAAGGCTACGATTTCCTGTTTGCTTTTTTACTGGCACAGTCAAGCGAATTTGCATTTGTTTTAATCTCGTTCTCTGAACAAAACCAGCTTTTGGACGAAAGGACAACAGGTTTGCTTTTGCTGATGGTAGCGCTATCAATGGCAATTTCTCCTTTATTACTGATTTTCAACGAAAAAGCACTCTCCCCTATTCTTTCACGGAAACAAAACAAGATTGAATATGACGATATGGAAAGTTCGGAAAATCCGGTTATTATTACCGGCTTCGGACGTTTTGGGCTTGTTATTGGCCGTTTATTGCTTGCCAATAAATACAAAGTTACCATCATCGACCGCAACCCTGCCAACATTGAAGTTTTACGAAGATTTGGATTCAAACTGTTTTATGGCGATGTTACCCGCCCGGAAATACTTGAACAGGCAGGCATTAAAAATGCTAAAATCGTCATTCTCAGCATGGCAGAGTATGACGAAGCACTAAAAGTAGCTGATTATATTAAGAAAAATCATCCGCAGATAAAAATACTTGCGCGAGCAAAAGACATTTATCACGCCTTCGAGTTTTTCAAACGAAATGTACAAACAGTGCAACAGGAAGTATTTGACTCGGCAGCCGAACTTGGACAAAAAGCATTAATACACCTGGGTTATTCAAAGTACGAAGCATACAGGTCAATCCGAACTTTTAAACACCACGAAAAAGAGGTTTTGCATGATTTATATGAACTCTGGAAAGAAGATGATAAAAAGTTTATTCAGGAAACACGTCGTTTTTCTGAACAACTTTCGGAAATACTTCAAACTGAAAAAGATTATTTTATTCATGAAACCGATTATGCATGGAATGTAAATGCAGTTAAGGATGATAATGAAAAGGAAAATGAACTAAAGAATAATCGTTCCAAACATAAGTAATATTTAGAATTTAGATTTTTTCTAAATTGCCTCTTTTCAAATAAAACTGATTTTTTGACAATTACAGATTCATATAAATACATAAATTTGCAATCTGGAAATAGCAGAAATTACAGAATTTTGAGTTCAGACATAAAACATATTGGTTTTGTAAAGGAAGTTAAAGATTCATCTTTAATTGTTAATATCATAAATGAATCAGCATGTTCCGCCTGTCATTCAAAAGGTTCGTGCACTGTTTCCGACTTTCAGGATAAAGAAATAGAAATCAGTAATTTTAGCGGCACTTATTCGCCCGGACAGCAGGTAAACATTGTATTTAAAGAAACTCAAGGATTTACAGCACTTTTTTACGGATATGTATTACCCTTTATTTTGGTACTTACCACTTTAATCATTGCTGTTTCTGTATTTGACAATGAGTTAACCGGCGGATTACTGGCTTTAGCCATATTAATTCCGTACTATATTTCAATCTATTTTTTTCGTCATTTATTAAAAAATGTATTCAAATTCGAAATTGAAGAAAATATTTAATTTATGAGTTTAACCGTAATATATACCATCGCCACATTAAGTATAATAGGCACGTCATCGGCTGTGATACTTTACTTTGTGGCACAAAAATTCAAGGTTTTTGAAGACCCCCGGATCGACGAAGTTGAACAAGCACTTCCGGCAGCCAACTGCGGAGGATGTGGGTTTGCAGGATGCCGTGCTTTTGCTGAAGCATGTGTAAAAGCCGATGACCTTTCGGATTTGAATTGTCCGGTTGGAGGTAACGAAACTATGGCAAATGTGGCAAAACTACTTGGTCTTGAAGCAACGCAAAAAGCGCCACGCACTGCATATATCCGTTGTAACGGAACCTGCGACCACCGGCCAAAAACAAGTAATTTCGACGGTGCAACCACCTGTGCAATTGCTGCTTCGGTTTACAGCGGCGAAACAGATTGCCAGTGGGGCTGCGACGGTTTTGGAGATTGTTACAATGTTTGTGAATTTGGAGCCATTGAATTACGCCCTAACCTGGGAGTTCCATTAATTCTGGACGACATGTGCGTGGCATGTGGTAAATGTGTTGATGCCTGCCCAAAAAACCTCATCGAAATGAGGAAACAATTCCCGAAAAACAGAAAAATTGTTGTTGCCTGCAGGAATAAAGACAAAGGTGCAATTACCCGAAAAGCCTGCGATGTTGGGTGTATTGGGTGCAGCAAATGCGAAAAAGAGTGTAAGTTCGATGCAATTACTATTGAAAACAATCTCGCATTTATCGATTCTGACAAATGTAAACTTTGCCGTAAATGCGTTCCGGTTTGCCCAACAAATTCAATACTTGAGTTGAATTTCCCCCCAAGAAAAATTGTAACAGAAGAAAAAGAAGAGTGTAGCACCGCTAAATAATTCAGAATGTTAAAAACGTTCAAGATTGGTGGAGTTCATCCACCCGAAAATAAAATTTCAGCAGGTAAAAAGATAGAAACTTTACCAATTCCAAAAACCGTGTTTATTCCGGTCGCCCAGCATATTGGATCGCCGGCAAGTGCTGTTGTTAACAAAGGCGATGTAGTTAAAGTTGGTCAGATTATTGCCAAAAGCAGTGGATTCGTTTCAACCAATATACATTCATCTGTATCGGGAAAAGTAAAAAAAGTTGATGTTTCGGCTGACAGTTCAGGATATCCGAAACAAGGTATTTTTATTGATGTTGAAGGAGATGAATGGCTTGAAGAAATCGACCGGTCAGAAACATTAAAAACCACTTTTGAGCTGAACGGTACGGAAATAATTCAAAAAATTCAGGAAGCTGGAATTGTTGGATTGGGAGGCGCCACTTTTCCAACTCACGTAAAACTTGTTCCTCCAAAAGGAATGAAAGCCGAAGTGCTTTTAATTAATGGCGTTGAGTGTGAACCGTATTTAACGTCAGACCACCGGTTAATGTTGGAAAAAGCTGATGAGATACTTGTTGGCACACAACTTTTAATGATGGCAATGAATGTTGAAAAAGCCGTTATTGGAATCGAAAACAACAAACCTGATGCGATTCAACTTCTAACTGACAAAGCAAAAAAATACAAAGGAATTTCTGTTGTTGCCTTAAAAGTAAAATATCCGCAGGGAGGTGAAAAACAACTGATAAAAGCAGTAACCGGCAAAGAAGTTCCGTCAGGTGGGTTGCCAATTGCAGTTGGTGCGGTAGTTAGCAACGTAGGAACTGCTTTTGCTGTTTACGAGGCAATTCAAAAAAACAAACCACTTTTTGAGCGGGTAGTTACAGTTACCGGAAAAGGTATTGCAAATCCTTCGAATTTTAAAGTTCGAATCGGGACAGCGACTTCAGAATTGATTGAAGCCACTGGCGGACTGCCTGAAAACACCGGGAAAATTATCAGTGGCGGACCGATGATGGGCAGGGCAATTGCATCGCTCGATGTTCCTGTTGCAAAAGGAACTTCAGGAATACTGATAATGCAAAACACGGAAGCCAAACGCGGGGAATATATGGACTGCATCCGTTGTTCACGCTGTGTCTCGGTTTGTCCAATGGGTTTGGAACCATATTTACTAATGACTTTCGGACAGAAAAAAATATTCGACAGGGCTGAAGAAGACAAGATAATGGATTGTATTGAATGTGGATCGTGCAGCTACACCTGCCCGTCAAACCGCCCGCTGCTCGATTATATTCGGTTTGGCAAAGGGAAAGTGGGACAAATTATTAGAACAAGAAAAAAATA
>DAOPKR010000128.1:5918-7043 GCA_035391305.1 Draconibacterium sp. | reverse complement strand
TAAACATTAAACTGAATATGAGTAATATACTTACAGTTTCACCATCACCGCATATACATTCGGGCGATTCGACCCAGAAAATAATGTACAGGGTGGTTTATGCAATGATTCCGGCGTTGGCATGGTCGGTATTTGTTTTTGGGCTTGATGCTTTGCGGGTTACGTTAATTGCGGTTGTCGCTTGTTTGGCATTTGAATATCTCATTCAAAAATACCTGCTTAAAATAAAACCAGTGATAACTGACGGTTCGGCATTGATAACCGGGATTTTGCTGGCATTTAATGTGCCTTCAAATCTTCCCTGGTGGATAATTGTTATCGGGTCGTTAGCGGCAGTTGGGATTGCAAAATTATCGTTTGGTGGTCTGGGAAATAACATTTTCAACCCCGCTTTGGTCGGAAGGGTTTTTATGCTCATATCGTTCCCTGTTCAAATGACATCGTGGCCGGTAAATGCCCGCAGCGGAATAGATGCGATTACCTCAGCAACTCCCCTGAGTATTATTAAAGAAGGTATTTCGAATGGAACACCAATTTCTGAAATTACCCAAAAGTTGCCCACTACATTTGACATGCTTTTGGGAAATATTGGTGGTTCACTCGGAGAAATATCTGCACTGCTTTTAATTTTGGGTGGATTGTATATGCTCTGGAAAAAAGTAATTACCTGGCATATTCCTGTCTCAGTTATAGCAACTGTTGCCATTTTCGCCACTATTTTCTGGATAGTTAATCCGGCAACTTACATTAATCCTCTTTACCATATTCTTTCAGGAGGTTTAATGCTTGGTGCAATTTTTATGGCAACCGATATGGTTACATCGCCAATGAATCCTAAAGGACAAATTATCTATGGAGTTGGAATTGGGTTGATAACCATCAGCATCAGAATGTTTGGCGCTTATCCTGAAGGAATTTCGTTTGCAATATTAATTATGAACGCGGTTACACCTCTTATCAATACTTATGTGAAACCAAAACGCTTTGGAGGGAAATAAACATGGCAAAACGCGAATCGACATTTACTAATATGGTTGTTACACTTTTGGCCGTAACAGCCATTTCGGCAACAGCGCTTGGTTATGTTTATGATTTGACCAAGGACGCCATTGAAGCGGCAAAAGT
>DAOPKR010000128.1:0-5818 GCA_035391305.1 Draconibacterium sp. | reverse complement strand
ATGAGTATGTTCCAAAAATTTGAAGATATTATAGCATGGCAAAAAGCTCGTGTGCTTTGCCAGCTTATTAAAAAATATGCTGACAAGGAATTATTTGCCAAAGACTTCAAGCTTGTCAGTCAGATAAAAGCATCTTCGGGATCAGCAATGGATAATATTGCAGAAGGATTTGAACGTGGCGGGAACAAAGAATTTATTCAATTTCTTTATATCTCGAAGGGTTCAACAGGTGAAACACGTTCTCAGCTTTACAGAGCTTTGGATTATGAATATATAAATAAAGAAGAATTTCGGGAAGCTTACGACTTAGCAGATGAAGTTGGTAAATTAATAAGAGGATTAATAAACTATCTCATTGAAAGTGAACTTAAAGGAGATAAATTCAAAAACAAATAAAACAAAAGTAAAGAGGAAGGGTATTTAAGTGTTAAATAACATTGAACTCTGAACTCTGAACTCAAAACTATAAGAGATATGAATCAGTGGAATAATTTTACAAAAGGATTTATAAAAGAGAACCCGGTGTTTGTGCTGGTATTGGGAATGTGCCCAACTTTGGGTGTAACTTCTTCAGCAATAAACGGTTTGGGAATGGGCCTTGCAACAGCTTTTGTTTTAATGATGTCGAATGCGGTGATTTCTCTTGTAAAAGATGTAATCCCGGATAAAGTTAGGATACCCAGTTTTATTGTAATTATTGCTGCATTTGTAACTGTTGTGCAGTTGATTATGCAGGCTTATGTTCCTGAACTGTATAAAAGTCTGGGGCTTTTTATTCCACTGATCGTTGTAAACTGCATCGTGCTGGGAAGAGCTGAAGCTTTTGCTTCGAAAAACAATATTATTTCTTCAGCTATCGATGGAATCGGGATTGGACTTGGGTTTACTTTCGCGCTGGTTTTGCTGGGCAGTATCAGGGAGATTTTGGGCAGCGGTAAAATATTCAACTTCACAATTTACCCTGAACATTATGTTACACTTATTTTTGTATTGGCGCCGGGCGCTTTTATCGTTTTGGGTTATTTAATTGCTTTAATCAGTCGAATTAAAAAAAGTTAGGAGGAGTTAAAAATGAGCTATATAATTATAATCATATCGGCAGTACTTGTAAACAACATTGTATTAATGCAGTTTTTGGGAATCTGTCCGTTTCTGGGAGTTTCCAAACGAATTTCCACTGCAGTTGGAATGGCTGGAGCGGTAGCTTTTGTGATGGTTTTGGCAACCATTGTTACCTATCTCATACAAAACTTTGTGCTGAATAAACTAGGACTAGCCTACCTGCAAACCATCGCATTCATTCTTGTAATTGCTGCTTTGGTTCAGTTGGTTGAAATCATACTGAAAAAAGCCAGCCCGGCCTTGTACCAGGCACTCGGAATTTTTCTTCCGCTTATTACAACAAACTGTGCAATTCTTGGTGTTGCAATACTCACAATCCAAAAAGAATTTAATTTGCTGGAAGGTGTTGTATTTGCTGTTTCAAATGCCATTGGATTTGGTTTGGCTCTGTCAATTTTTGCCGGAATCCGCGAACATTTAGATCTTCAGAATATTCCAAAAGGTTTGAAAGGAACGCCCATTGCTTTAATCACCGCCGGAATTCTCGCCATGGCGTTTATGGGTTTTTCGGGGTTGGTGTAGGAAATGAATGAATGGGTGAATGAGGAAGAAAGGAGTTTTTTCTTAGAAATTTGTCTTCACAGGATTCATTAAATTCCCTCTAAAACTAACCAGTTCAATATATTTTCCAGAAATTCGGTAATAAAGTGAAGTTTGTTTACTTATTACACATTTTCGGATATTTTTATGTTCATCGAACAAGGAATACATTTTTGGATTTTCAGAAATTTGGTGAATTAATTTTTCAAAAACGGCATCAGTATCAGTAGCTTTCTGAATACCAAAGTTCAAAATAATATACGCCAATAATTCTTTGTACTCGGATTTTGCCCTCTGAGAATATAGAATTTGAAGTGGCATTAATTTGTAATTATGAATTTGGATTCAACAAAGATTTAATTTCCTTTCGAACATCATTATAAGAAAAACTTTGTCCTTCATTTAACTGATTTAAACCCTCCTCAATTGCCAGTTGGTCTTCAATAGATAATTCATTCCATCCTTCTTTTCGGCCAATTCTAATTGAATCTATTTTTTTTAATAGAATTTCATCTTCTAATTGCGAAATCCAATTTATCAATCTTAACCGAACTGCTTCCGTATTCATTCCATTGTTTTTCTTCAAAATTAAATAATAATTTTCAAATTCAATAAATACCATTTTATCAAATCAATTTATAATTTTGAACTGAAAATGAATAAAAAGCAACCATTTTTAAATAAAAACCATCTAAACCAATAAAAACCAAAATGAAAATCAAACTGCTTGAAAAACACAACAAATTCATCGCATTTATTTTGTCGCTAATCGGAATTGGAGGAGCATGTTCATTTGGTGGCTGTGCCTACGGAACACCTGTCGAATACGGAACGCCAACCGCTACTTTTAAAGTAACCGGAAAGGTAAATACTGAAGAAGATGAAAAAATCAAAGGTATTCGGGTTATAATGTACGATGACACAGCTTACACCGATACTGATGGGAAATTCAAGGTACAAACTGTAAATTTCCCTGCTGAAGTTGATTTGGATATTAAATTTGATGATACTGATGGTGAATTAAACGGTGCTTTTCAATCTCTCGACACCATTGTTTCCTTTGTTGATCCCGAATTTAAAGACGGCGACAGACATTGGTATCAGGGCGAGACCTCAAAAGAATTCAACGTAAAACTGAAATCAAAAAATTGAAAAATTGAAAACGTCCCAAATTCAGTTCCGTAAAAAAATAGCTTTTGAATTGTTCCGCCAATACCGGAAAAATGCACGAAAGATTCATCAACTCAATTATATTTTTTGGGAATGTACACTCCGCTGCAATTTAAATTGCCTGCATTGTGGCAGCGATTGCAGAACGGAATCATCGGTAAAGGACATGCCTTTTGAGGATTTTATTGCTGCTATTGACGATATTAGAGACATTGTTGATCCGAATAAAACAATGATTGTTTTTACCGGTGGAGAACCACTTTTACGGAAAGATCTGGAACTTTGCGGAAAACAACTCTACGACCGTGGATTTCCCTGGGGAATTGTTTCGAATGGTTTGCAAATGAATCCGGCCCGACTGGAATCGCTGTTAAATGCCGGTATGAGGGCAATAACAATCAGTTTGGACGGATTGGAAAATTCGCACAACTGGCTGCGCGGAAACACAAAAAGTTTCAGAAATGCTGTTAAATCAATTGGATTGTTATCGCAAATACAGGATTTAAAATTCGACGTGGTTACCTGTGTGAATGGCGAAAATTTTGGAGAACTGAATGAGATAAAAAATCTGCTGCTATCAAACGGCCTTAAAGAGTGGCGGATTTTTACCATTTTCCCCATCGGCAGGGCAAAACAATTTGAAATGCTGCAACTTTCACCGGTTCAGTTTAAACAGCTTTTCGATTTTATTGCTGAAGAAAGAAGAAAAGGAGAAATCAAGCTTAATTACGGGTGCGAAGGATTTCTGGGAAACTACGAAGGCGAAGTGCGTGATAACCTGTTTTTCTGCCGGGCTGGTGTAAATGTAGCTTCGGTTTTAATTGATGGTTCCATTTCGGCTTGCCCCAATTTGCGCGACAATTTTATACAGGGAAATATTTACACCGATAGTTTCAGGGAAGTTTGGGAAAACCGTTATGAAAAATACAGAAACCGCAACTGGCTAAAAACCGGTGAATGTGAACATTGTGATATGTTTCGTTACTGCGAAGGAAACGGCTTGCACCTTCGGGATGAAAAAAACGGTGAATTGCTGTTTTGCCATTTTAACCGAATAAAAGAAGGTGAAAAACAGACTGAAAATTTATAACAATCCGCTGTTCACCCTCAATATTTTTCAGTTAAATTTCTTGTTCAATTATTTAATCTTTCACCAATAACAGTATTTGAAAGCTGATCGTGAAACAATTTCTTGGTGCTTTTAAACCTGAATAACTGAACTATAAGCGGAACTATAAAAACAAAAGAGTAACCTACTATTGTTCGTAAAATATTACGGCCAAGTGCCCTGAAAAAAGTAATTGGATTGCCCTGCTTGTCGGTAATTTGCAGCTTTAACAAACGTTTACCCAAAGTTGCGTGTAATTTTGATGATTCCATTTTTGCATTTATTACCAGATAAGAACAAAAAGTAACTACAAAAACAAACAAGTATTCATTATCCGTCAAATCGGTAACTTCCGGGTCTTTCGAAATAAACATAATTACCATTACCAAAAACATACAAACAAATGATACAGGAATCATAATCAAATTATCAAGAATAAAGGCAAACAAACGCTTCCATAATACTTTTTTATAGTATTGCTTCCGCCAGTCAACCTCAATTGGGGTAACAGTTTTTTGCTTTTTTGTTTGCGGTTCTTCACTTACGTTTGGTGGAGAAACTACAGTTTGTTTAGTTGCAGGAATTATTTTTTCCGGCTCAGTTAGCGGTATAAATTCTTCGGCCTGAATTTCCGTGATTTCAGTCAATTCAGTGCCATTAATTAATTGTTCAGGCTGTTCAGATAAAACTTCCTGCAAAATTGAAGCAGAAGCCGGTTCAATCTCTTTTTCTTCTTCAACTTTCGGAGCAATTACTGGTTCTGCTTCCTGCGCTTCTTCGACACTAAATTCATTGATTGCTTCATAAATATCTTCAACCACAGCCATCAGCGCGTCATCTTCGCTATTCCAAAACTGTTTGTTATTTAGCGGCTGCAGATTTTTGGGTAACAAAGGCAATTTTACAAACGGGGTGTGTTTCCATAAACAATTTCGAACCAAAATTGGTACAAGAATGGTTTCATTGTTGTTGTACCTTTCCATAACCTTTTGCGTGCGCTCGTAGGTTTCGTCATCACTTATATAATCGGAACTGATTAATGCCAGAACAATATCGGCTTCCAACAATTTTTGCTTGTATTTTGCTTTGTCTTCGCCGGCCGGAATTTCAAAATCGCTGTAAATTTCTACGGGTATTTTCGAATTACGGATAGCCGGCACAAGATATTTCCTGATTGCCTGACATTCGTCTTCCTCTTCAGGTGCAGCAAGAAAGTACACCTTTATAGTATTTCTTTTTACAAGTTCCCCGGATTGAGATGCTGCTTTCATTTCCTGTGAATTTTAGTTTTAAGTGGTATGAATTTAATTAATGAACCGATTTTGCGGGTTTCTATTTATTTCGAATAAAATCAACCAACTTTTCAATACCGATCGCAATTTCTGTATATGCTGCATCCCGATCAGCATATTCGGTAATTGGGGTTGCATTGCGCGGAAGTGCCTGTAATTTGGCATACGGCAAATTGCGCCATTCGCATTTCCGGAGAACAACAGGTACTACATGGGCGCTGCCCTCTTCATGACGTATCATGGCCGATGCAAGTTCCTTGTCCCAAATAAAGTCGGAAGCGTTAAAATCGACACTTATCAGCAGTAATATGATATTGGCTTTGCTTAATTCAGTCATTATTGTTTCGTCCCATTCCTGACCGGCAATCAGTTCCCTGTCGTTCCAGGTTTCAACTTTGCCCGATCGTTTTAATACTTTTAAATACTTGTCGAGCTCTTTTTTCATTTCCTCATCTTCATGAGCATAGGAAACAAATATGGAAACCTTTGGTGCAGCGATGTCATTCATAACGAAAGTTTTGAAAAAATTTTTATTACCAAACTATTAACGCAGGTTTTAATGTTTTGTTTACCAGTGTTGTAATAA
>DAOPKR010000127.1:0-12721 GCA_035391305.1 Draconibacterium sp. | reverse complement strand
GTGCCCGAATCTCTGAAATACTCACAATGCTCAACAAAGACTTTGTAAAATGGGTTTTGATTGCTATCGTAATCGCAACTCCTGTTGCATGGTACGCCATGAATAAATGGCTCGAAAATTTTGCTTACAAAACCGAACTAAGCTGGTGGATATTTGCGCTGGCCGGCTTGTTGGCATTGGGAATTGCATTATTGACGGTTAGCTGGCAAAGCTGGCGTGCCGCTACAAGAAACCCGGTTGAGGCGCTGCGGTATGAATGATTTGAAAATTTTAGACAGATAACAAAAGCAATGATTATAAATTATTTTAAAATAGCTTGGAGAGGTTTACTGAAAAATAAAGTTTTCTCGGTAATTAACATTTTCGGATTGGCCATTGGAATGGCAGCCTGTATGTTTATTCTTCAATACGTTAGCTTTGAAAAAAGCTATGATGATTTTCGAAAACAAACACTTTACCGGATTTCGGACTACAGCTATATGAATGGCTTACCTGCCGGGAAAAGGGCTCAAACAGTTCCTTCCCTGGCTCCGGTTATGAAACGGGAAATCCCCGAAATTGAGGATGCTGCCCGCGTGGTGCATACTGCTCCTCTTATGTCGGATCCGGTAATGCAAACCGGTGACCGCAGTTTTCATGAAGAAAAAATTTATTACGCCGATCCGTCATTTCTATCCATGTTTTCGTATCAAATGAAGAGTGGAACAAGCGAACAATCACTTAAAGAGCCCAATTCGGTGGTTATTTCTGAATCAATAAAGCAGAAATATTTCTCAGGGGAAGAAGCATTGGGAAAATCATTGATTTTTCACAAAGGTGAACGTGGAAGTGAAGTGTTAACCATAACAGGCGTTTTTAAAGATATTCCACAAAACTCACATTTACACACCGACTTCCTGATATCATTTAATTCTCTTCCATGGAACCTGGATGAAAACTGGGATTGGGGTAACTTTTATAATTATATTGAAATTCAGCCAAACGCAAATCCTGAAACGGTAAAAAACAAGATCAATGAAGTACAGGAAAAATACAGAGGCGAAATATTTGCCGAATGGCGTAAAGGAGGTTATACCCGCGAACTTAATCTTCAACCTGTACAAGGCATCCACCTCGATTCGCATTTGGAAGCCGAAGCTGAACCTAACGGTAGCCGCAGGATTGTTGAACTTTTATCAATAGTTGCATTTTTTATTCTGGCAATTGCATGGATCAATTATATCAACCTGACTACTGCAAAGTCGGTTGAGAGGGCAAAAGAAATTGGTGTCCGAAAAATTTCAGGCTCAAACCGAAAACAATTGGCGGCTCAATTCTTAACCGAATCGCTGCTTACTAATTCTTTTGCTGCATTACTTGCTTTTACAATAACCTGGGTTCTGGAGCCAGTATTACATAACCTCATCCAAATCAGTTTTACTACTCAATTCGATACAAAAATCAGTTTGGCTTTAATTCTATTGTTTCTGGCTGGAGTTTTTTTATCCGGAATATATCCAACTTTTGTACTTTCCTCATATCAGCCGTTACAGGTTCTTCGAAAGAATTTCAATAAATCAGGAAATGGTCTTCAGCTAAGAAAAGCACTGGTGGTATTTCAGTTTGCGGCTACAATTATCCTTATTATAGTTACACTCACCTTTAAAAAACAACTCAATTTTATGCAAAATAAGGATCTTGGGATTAACCTCGAAAAAGCGCTGGTTGTAAAAGGTCCTGGAATTAAAGATTCTACATATCAGGAGCATTTATCTTATTTTAAGCGTGAGGTTACTCAAATCCCTTCGGTAAAAGAAGTATCAGTGTCGTCGAGTATTCCAGGCCGGGAACTAAGCTGGGGAAGGCCATTTTATCAGTCCGACGATCCTGGAAACAAGCACGGAATAAATATCGTTGCTGTAGATGAGGATTTTCTCGACTTGTATGAGACTTCCTTTTTGGCTGGCCGGAATTTTTCAAAAGAAAATTCATCAGATCGGGGAGCATTGATTTTTAACGAAACGGCAATCCGCCTCCTGGGATTTCGCAGTGCCGAAGATGCTGTTCTCAAAAATGTCATTTGGGAAGAAGGAGAAGGTGATTTGCATTCAAAAGAAATCATAGGCGTGGTTAAAGATTTTAACCAGGAATCATTACAAAAAGAGGTTGGTCCCATTGTCTTTGCTTTAAAGAGATATTTAAATGCACCCTGGGCCGGAGAGTATTATTCCATGAAGATCAACGCAGAAAACTATCCGGAAGCAATGGCTCAGATAAAGGGAAAATGGAATGAAGCTTTCCCAAACAGCCCGTTTGATTATTTTTTTCTTGATGAATTTTATAGCCGGCAGTACAAGGCAGAATCACAGTTTAACCTCCTTTTTGGTTTTTTCTCTGCACTAGCCATCTTTATTGCCAGTTTAGGCTTATTTGGTCTCTCTTATTTTACCACAATACAAAAAATTAAAGAAATCGGGATAAGGAAAGTTAACGGAGCAAAGATTATCGAAATACTGGCAATGCTCAATAAAAACTTTGTAAAGTGGATGGCTTTAGCCTTTTTTATTTCTGTCCCTCTGGCATACTATGCCATGCACAAATGGCTCGAAAACTTTGCCTACAAAACCACATTAAGCTGGTGGATTTTTGCATTGGCTGGTTTGCTGGCGCTGGGAATTGCACTGCTGACAGTGAGTTGGCAAAGCTGGCGGGCTGCAACGAGGAATCCGGTTGAGGCACTTAGATATGAATAATCAATAACAAAATAAGCCATGATAAATACATTTAAAACAATTTACCGGAAAGCCCTGAAGTATAAAAGTTATACAGTGATCAATATTACCGGGTTGAGTTTGGCATTTGCACTGTCATCGCTCCTGCTTTTGTATGTTTATAATGAATTTCATGTTGACGATTTTCACCAAAATAAAGAACGTATTTACAGGGTTGTTGATGCCGGCGACGGCACTGCATTTACAAATCCGTTGCTGGCCGGCGAGCTAAAAAATGCCTTCCCCGAAATTGAGGAAGTTACCCGGGTCAGGCACAACGCCAATGGTTATTACAAATATGAAAATTCAGTTGTCGATATCACTTACGACATGTGTTTCGACTCGACCGTTTTTCGAATGTTCGATTTTCATCTGATAGCCGGAAATGAAAAAGAATTGTTGCAAAACCCATTCTCAATTGTCTTGACAAACAGTGTAGCAAAGAAAATATTTGGCGATAAAGACCCGCTCGGACAAGTACTCCGATACAATAACGATTGTGATTTTACGGTTACCGGAATCATTGAAGACCTTCCATCCAACTCTACGTTTAATATTGATGCTATCCTGCCTTTTCGGGTACTGGGTTATCTTTGGGATGGCTATACCGGTAAGCCATCAGATAATTTTTTTAGCAGGGACAACGGTTCATTTCATACTTACATGCTATTCAAACCGGGTGTCGAAGTCTCTTCCGTTGAAAATAAAATCACAGCTTTTGTTAAAGACAAATCTTATGGGCAGGATTTCAAACTTCAGCCCATGAATGACATTTATTTTGGATACAACAACCGCGACCGATGGATACATAAAGGGGAGAAATCGATGGTTATCCTGTTAATGTCTATTGCTATCGGATTGATCATCATCAGCATTATTAACTACATCAATTTAAACTCGGCAGTAACCCTGAATAACCTTTTCAGCTTTGGGATCAAAAAAATACTGGGGGCAAAACCCTGGCAGGTAATACTCAGTTCATTTACTGAAACCTTGCTGTATTTTGCTGTTTCAATCGGGTTAGCTGCGTTGATAGTTCTTCTTATAAATAAACCGTTTCAGAATATTTTAGCCGAGGAATACCACTTTTCCTCTCTTTTAACCGGAACCAATTTATCCATTGCAGCAGGTATTGTATTTTTTACCGCGCTGATTTCGGGAATAGCTCCGCTTCAATATTTCAGAAAAGCCCCGGCGTCGGCAATAATCAAAATGAAACGTTTTGGGAATGGCTCTTCCAGTCTTCTGAACAGGCCACTGATAATTGTCCAGTTTTTTATTGCCATACTTTTTATCGTATCGGCCATAACCATTAAAAAACAGGTAAATTATATCAACCATAAAAACTTAGGTTTTGAAAAAGATTTGCTGGTTTATGTCGATTTGAAGTCGTACAATTTAACCCCGTCAGAAGCTGATATGCTGAAAGAAAAGCTGACAGCAGATTCACGCATTCAGAATGTTTCATATTCAGCAGGTATTTTTGGAGATGTTCGTCGGGGTACTTTCGTGGAATTTAATAATACAAAACTTTTGTACCGCAGAATTCCAACAGATTTCGATTATGTAAAAACAATGAAATATAAGATTGTTGAAGGGAGGGATTTTAGCAATGATATGAAGACCGATGAAACATCAGAAGCCTACATTATAAACCAAACACTGGCAAGGAGCCTTGAAATGGAAAATCCGCTTCAGGAGAAATTAAACAATCACCCAATTATTGGGGTGGTTGAAGATTTTAATTTTGAACCGGTACAAAACAGCGTTCAACCCGTAGCTTTACAATGTACCCCGTCAGAAGCTTTGTGGATTGCAAATATCAGGCTTGCCCCGGGCGATTTAAAAAGCTCGGTGCAACATGTTGAAGATATTTTCAAAACGCTAAAGCCCGACAGCCCTTTCCGCTATTCGTTTGCCGACGACCGGATTGCAACCTATTACCAAAAGGAAGTTCAGTTCTCTAAACTATCGGCTATATTCTCCATCGTCAATATTCTTATATCGTGTATAGGGCTGGTTGGTCTGGTTTTATTTGCCATTAACGGGAGGATAAAAGAAATTGGCATCAGAAAGGTAAACGGCGCCAAAGTTTCAGAAATCCTTACCATGCTCAACAAAGACTTTGTGAAATGGGTAGTTATCGCTTTTGTTATCGCAACACCCATTGCGTACTATGCCATGAATAAATGGCTCGAAAGTTTTGCATACAAAACCACTTTAAGTTGGTGGATATTTGCGCTTGCCGGTGTGCTGGCCCTGGGAATTGCATTGCTGACGGTGAGCTGGCAAAGCTGGAGGGCGGCAACGAGGAATCCGGTTGAGGCACTTAGATATGAATAAAGCCAGAACTATGATTTGTATGATAAATTGAAAAACTACGATGAAAAGTTAAATCAAAGACCATCGCGAAATCAAAAAATCAAAGTTTGGACAATTAAAACAAAAAAATGGTTATAAAGCTAAAGAATGAATAACAACAACCCTGGCGGGCTTAAAAATCCTGTCGGGCTTTAACAAAAACAATGAATAACACAAGCCTAAAAATAATACTCCGGCGGTTGGTTAAGGATAAAACCATAAGCCTGGTAAATCTCATTGGCCTTAGCCTGGGTTTTACCTGTGCCATCATCCTTACTTCCTGGGTTTTGTATGAAACTTCATACGACAAGCATATTCCCGGTGGAGATAAAATTTACCGCATTACACTGGAGGGAAATATAAACGGTGAATTTGTCAATTCAACGCAAACCATAGCAGGAATAGGTCCGGAGTTAAAAAAAGACTTTCCTGAGGTTGACAATTATGTAAGGTTGATCAATAATTATAAAGATTGCATAATTAAGTTAGAAGGGAAAGAAACTTTCAGGGAATCGGGATATGCTGCAGATTCCACTTTTTTTGATATTTTCCCTTATAAAGCGATTTACGGAAACTTAACAACAAGTCTTTCAAAAAAGAATCAGATTGTTATAGACCAGTATTTGTCGGAAAAATGTTTTGGGAAAAAAGACCCGGTTGGGCAAATTATTCAAGTTGACAACCAAAAATATAATGTTGCAGCCGTAATGGAAAATATCCCGTCGCATTCACACCTGAAATTTCATTTTCTGATACCTTTTATCAATGTTGACTGGATCGTACAAAATCCCTGGGGTGGAGACAACGCCATCACATTCCTGAAACTTAACCGAACGGATAATATTGGGGCTCTCGAAAGTAAAATAACAGAAATGGTTTACACCCGGCAAAGCCTCTGGAAAGATTTAAAAATTGATTTTCGCCTGCAACCTTTGTACGATATTTACCTAAGCCAATATAATTTCGATTATTCGTCCGAAACAGGAAGCAAAAAAAATATCCTCATTTTCAGTATTGCTGCTTTTTTAGTATTGCTGATTGCCTGCATTAATTTCACCAACCTGTTTATCGCCGCAAGCCTGAAGCGAAAACGTGCTATGGGCATTAAATTAACTACCGGTGCCCGAAAAATCCATATTCTAAAAGAATCGTTTTTTGAAGTTGTTGTTTTTCTGGTTTTATCGTTTCTGATTGCAATAGCTTTGGTCAAATTAATTCAACCATATTTTATAGCCCTGGCCGGAAAAGAAATTATTATCCGGATTTTCAGTTTTCAATTTTTAACGCTAAGCATCCCCATTATTTTAATATCGCTCGCATTAACAAGCATTTTCCCTTCGTTGCACCTTAAAAACCTAACCCCGATAACTATTGTAAAAGAAGGAAATTCAAACAACCGGAAAAAGTTCAGCATTCAGAAAGTACTTATCACAACTCAATTTGTTATTGGCATAATTTTAATGTTCAGTGTTCTTGCCGTCAACAAACAACTTATTTTTTTACAGAACAAACAATTGGGGTTTAACAAGGAAAACCTTATTTATATCTATACAGACGACAAATTGCAGGATAAAATCATTCAGGACAGGATGAAACATGAACTGCTCCAAAACCCGAATATTTTAGGACTGGCATATAGAAGCAGTCTTCCCACTATCTGGAACAATGGAAACCCGCTCTCCAACGCACCCGAATTCAAAGAAATAGTGCCAACTGAAGAAATTTTTGTCGATAAAGATTATTTCAATCTAATGCAGGTTGATTTTGTCGAAGGAGAGAATATATATAGTAAAGACAACTTCGGCAAAGATTTTTGTGTAATTAACCAGATGGCGGCAGAGAAGCTTGGTTTGGAAAAACCATACATTAATAGAGTTATTTACGAGGGTCCCAATAAACCGCTAATTGTTAAAGGTGTAATCGAAAATATTAATACGAAATCGCTCACCCAACTGGTCGATCCCTGCATATACCGGAACACTGAACATAAGGCAAAAGATGCCGTAATTTTAATTAAGATTTCAGGAAACTACGAAGAAAGCATAAAAGCCGTTCATAGTTTTTGCTCTGAAATAAATCCCGACATACCATTTGAATATCACTTTTTAGATGAGGTTTACGACAAACTCTACTCCACCGAAACAACCGCGCGTACAATCATGCTGCTGTTTGCTTTACTGGCAGTTACTATTATTTCGCTGGGGCTACTGGCCATGGTGCTCTTTATCACCGAAAGCCGGATTAAGGAAATTGGCATCCGCAAAGTAAACGGGGCCAGAGTTTCTGAAGTTTTGCGAATGCTCAACAAAGATTTTGTGAAATGGGTGGGTATCGCCTTTATCATTGCCACGCCGGTTGAATATTTTGCCATGAATAAATGGCTCGGAAACTTTGCTTACAAAACCGCTTTAAGTTGGTGGGTATTTGCCCTTGCCGGATTGCTCGCGCTTGGGATTGCTCTGTTAACCGTTAGCTGGCAAAGCTGGCGGGCAGCTACAAGAAATCCGGTGGAAGCTTTAAGATATGAGTAACTATAACCGATAACAGAAATTGATTAAAGAAAGAAAACAGAAAACTAAATATTGAAAACATGGGACTAAATTCATTTAAAATAGCCATTCGACAGTTAACACGTAACAAAGTTTACACCACCATAAACATTGTTGGATTAGCAATTGGAATTGCTTGCGGACTGGTGATTTATAAAATCATCAGCTACGAATCAGGGTTTAATAAATTCAACGAAAATTATGCAAATACATATAGGTTAATCAGTCAGTTGGAGCCACCGGGTGCAGGAACAATACTGGCAGAAGGACAGATTCATCCGCTTGGGGAAGCTATCCGTAATGACTTTCCGGGTGTAGTTGCCGCAATGACTTTTTATGCAAATAACGGACAGGTTTCGATTGAAAACGCAAACGGCACTGTTGACCGATACCTCGAAAAAGATGGATTGGCATTTGCTGAACCACAGATTTTTGAAATATTTGATTTCAAATTTTTAGCCGGAAATCCTCAAACTGCGCTTTTAAATACCGGGAATATTGTAATTAATTCTTCGCTGGCTCAAAAATATTTCAATATAAAACCCGGAAGCGAAAGCGATGTGTTGGGCAAATCGATAAATATCAATAACAAAGGGATGTTCAGCATAACCGGAGTTTTTGCCGATTTGCCGGAAACAACCGATCTTCCTTTTAAACTTATCGGCGATTACAAAAGCCAACCTGCATCAAACCCTTATTTCAACGGCGGAACCGATTGGCAGGAATATAATTCAAATACCAATTGTTACCTGCTACTACCCGATAAAATTTCAGCAACCGATTTGGAAAACCAGCTTGTTCCGTTTTCAGCAAAATACATGGGAACCGAATCTCCTGCAAAACCAAAATTTATTTTACAGCCCTTATCCAAACTTCATTCGTGGGAAGTTGGCAATTACAGCCACAGGCAAGTTCCTGAAAAAGCACTTTTTATCCTTGGCTTTGTCGGGCTGTTTATTATTATTCTGGCTTCCATCAATTTTGTGAATTTATCCACAGCGCAATCATCGAAAAGATTTAAGGAGATCGGGGTTAGAAAAATTACCGGTGTCAGCAAATTCCAGCTAATCGGGCAGTTTATGGGTGAAACAATTTTAATCTCGTATATCGCTGCGTTAATTGGCCTGGTCATCGCATATTTCATGTTTATTTATCTTGCTGATGTGCTTGGCTATCGTTTAAATCTCGATTTGCTAAAAAATCCGGGCACCCTGACATTTTTAATTACCTCAACTATTATCATCGGAATTATTTCCGGCATTTATCCTTCTGTTATTATGGCTGGAATGAAACCCATTGGTAACCTGAAGAACTCGCTTCCGACAAAATCAAACTCAGGTTCAGTTTCGGTCAGGCGTGCACTTGTTATTGCGCAGTTTGTAATCTCACTGGTGCTGATTACAGGAACTTTGGTCATGCAAAAACAGATTAACTATTTTTTCTCAGCCGATATTGGATTTAATAAAGAAGCGATTCTGATTACAAAGATTCCGGAGGTAAAGAGAAGTAAGCTGGAGTTGTTACGGGCCAACCTGCTTAAATATCCCGATATTAAGAAAATCAGTTTCGAATCTGCCACACCGATGGCAGACTGGCGTGTTAGTAATGCCATTAACTATCCCACAATCGAGCCGAACCTTTACATGGGAAATTTAAAGACCATCGATGAAAATTATCTTGAACTCTATGAAATTCCCCTGATTGCCGGAAGAAATTGCAGCGAAAGAAAAAATTCGGGAGAAGCCATCGTCAACCGAAAGTTAACTCAACTTCTGGGTTTTGAAGACCCAAATAATGCGGTAGGTGAAATCTTTAGTTATGGACGCGAAGACATGAAATTTACAATTGTTGGCGTCGTCGAAGATTTTAATGCCATGTCTCTTCAGCAGGAAATGGATTATGTAATCCTTAGCAACGTAAGTTTTAATATGAAAGAAATAGCTGTAAAAATTAACCCGGTTACTGCCAGTTTAGCCGGATACAACAGTTCTATAGGTAAGATTAAAAAAGAATGGGAAGCGGCTTACCCAGATGATGTTTTTGAATACAGTTTCCTCGACCAGAAAATTGCAGGCTTTTATAACGGTCAAACCAATACATTTAAACTGGTTCGTCTTTTTGCGCTTATTGCAATTCTTATCGGTTCCCTCGGATTGTACGGATTAATCTCGTTTATCGCGAATCAGAAAATAAAGGAAATTGGCATCCGAAGGGTTAACGGGGCAAAAATTACTGAAGTGATGACCATGCTCAACGTCGATTTTATAAAGTGGATTGGTATTGCATTTTTAATCTCGACTCCTCTTGCATGGTACGGTATGCACAAATGGCTCGAAAGCTTTGCCTACAAAACAGCATTAAGCTGGTGGATTTTTGCGCTTGCCGGTTTGCTGGCTTTGGGAATCGCATTGCTGACGGTGAGCTGGCAAAGCTGGCGGGCTGCTACCAGGAACCCGGCAGAGGCGTTGAGATATGAGTAAAAATAATTTAAAAACATAATCATGTTAAAATCACTAATTATTTCATACCTGAGAAATTTATTCCGGAACTATAAAAGTACACTAATCAATGTTTTCGGTCTGGTGGTAAGCCTTACCTGCTGTTTGGTGATTTATAACAAGATTTACTATGAGATGAGTTTCGACAAATTTCATTCGGATGCCGAAACAACCTACCGGGTAATCAGGCAAACAAAAGGCCTGGGACTTGGACTGGCACCCGGAGAATACGAATATCGGAACGCAGTTTATGGAGCATTTCCCGGTACGGTTAAAAACGAAATTCCCGAACTGGCAAACGTTGTTGCGATTTATCCACAGGGTAACCTTTTAATCGGAATACCGGAGGAAAATGAATTGGGCAGTCCAAAGATTTTTAAGCTGGAGAATAAGCATGCTGCATTTGTTGAACCTGCCTATTTCGATGTTTTTGATTTTAAAAACAAAGGTTTTAAATGGATTAACGGCTCTCCATCGATTTCACTATCGGAACCATTCAGCGTTGTTTTAAGTCTGCAACTTGCTGCCCGGCTTTTTGGCGATGAATTGCCGGTTGGCAAATCAATAGAAATAAATAATCGTTCCTATAAAATAACCGGGTTAGTTTCCGATGTTCCGGCAAACACTGACTTTCCGTTCGAAATGTATCTCTCTTTTAACTCGATAGAGCGGATGTCTCCAAATTTCACTTCCGACTGGGGAGGCTTTGGCCAGTTGGAATGCTTTTTGGTGCTTAAAAACTCTTCTCAAAAAGAAGTGGTCGAGCAGAAAATAAAGGAAATTCATGCACAACATGTTTCCGAAGAAATTGCCGAAAACCGGGTATTTAAACTTCAGCCGCTGGGCGATATTCACTACGATACGCGATTTACCAACTTCAATAACAGAATAGTTAGTAAAGACACCATTGTTACCATTGGTCTTATCGGACTTTTCCTGCTGATTATGGCATGTGCCAATTATTCTAATTTGTCTCTTGCAAAATCAAAGCACCGGGCTCGCGAAGTTGGCGTCAGAAAAATGATGGGTGGAAAACGCTGGCATCTGGTATTCCAGTTTTTTGGCG
Organism: Draconibacterium sp.; assembly: GCA_035391305.1. GTDB lineage: Bacteria > Bacteroidota > Bacteroidia > Bacteroidales > Prolixibacteraceae > Draconibacterium. Next base: position 1,497 of record DAOPKR010000127.1, on the reverse strand, counting down.
AGTCTTTCCTACTGACCACTTTTTCAATACTTTTTGCACTGTTGTTAAGCAAGTTGGCCATTCTTTTCCTTAACAATCTCCTGGGGATTCCGCAGAATTTTACGCCACCTTTTAGTTTTATCTCAGTCCTGGGGTTGTTGGCGTTTGTTATACTGGTAAGTTTGTTAAGCAGTGGTTATCCTTCATTGCTATTGTCTGCCTCCAGGCCTGCAGATTTGGTAAAAAGTGGTTTTGAGATATCTCAAAAAGGAGTTGCCACTTTTACAAAAAGTATGGTGATCATTCAGTTTACTATTTCGTTGTTAATGATTATCGGGACAATTTCGCTTTACCGTCAGTATCAGTTTCTTTTAAATTCGGATATGGGTTACGATAAAGAAGCGATTTTCAATGTACCAATTCCAACGGATGACGAAACTTTGATGAATCGGTTTAAAGCTTTGCTGCTCGAAAATCCCCTGATTGAGAATGTTAGTTTAAACAATTCGCACCCGGCAGACGATTCAGGCAATTTTAATGATATTTCTACTTTTTCGAACGGAAACGTTATCAAACTTACAGCTCACCAGGCTATTGTTGACACTTCATATATAAATACCTACGGTTTGCATCTGGTAGCAGGAAGCAATTTTATTCAGAACGATTCCTCAAGATACGTGATCATCAACGAAGAACTGGCGAAACAATTTGAATTTAAATCGCCTTTTGAAGCTATCGGAAAAGAAGTCTCAATCTACTTTGACAGCCCGGATAACCGATTCACGGTTTGCGGAGTTGTAAAAGATTATCATTACGAGTCGTTTTATAATAAAATAAGGCCAGCTTTTCTGTTGCAAAAATTAAATCGCTCCCGAATTGCCGGAATCAGGATTACACATAATAACAGCTATAATACCGGTACGTTTAAGCAAATGCGTGAGGTTTTGGCGTTTACCGAAAACTCCTGGAGATCTATATTTCCTAACGAATATTATGAATATGAATTTATTGACGACCGGATAAGAGACAACTATGCGAGTGAGGAAAATGCTTCAAAACTGATAAATCTATTTGCAATAATAACCATCATCATTAGTTGTTTGGGCATTTTTGGACTGGCACTCTATTCAGCCGAAAAACGTTCAAAAGAGATTGGTATTCGGAAAATAAATGGAGCCAAAATTTCGGAAGTAATGCTAATGCTTAACAAGGATCTGATAAAATGGGTGATAATAGCTTTCACCATTTCGAGCCCTATTGCTTTTTTCGCCATGAATAAATGGCTTGAAAACTTTGCCTACAAAACCAATTTAAGCTGGTGGATTTTTGCGCTCTCTGGAATTCTTGCGCTGGGAATTGCACTGCTGACGGTGAGTTGGCAAAGCTGGCGGGCAGCTACCAGGAACCCGGTGGAAGCGCTGAGGTATGAATAAATTAAAACGGAGATTTTGATTCAACGGCTGTGGCTAATGTTCTGGAATATAAATATATAATAGAAAAAGATTGCAAAGTTATGTT
>DAOPKR010000126.1:0-13079 GCA_035391305.1 Draconibacterium sp. | reverse complement strand
CTTCTTCGCCAAATTTTACAGTTTCCGCCAGTACTTCTTTACAGGCTCCTGATTTAAATTCACAACCAATTACATGATCACCGGCTTCAGGAAATGCAACTTTCACTTTTAAACCGGCCGGAGTTCCCAAATGATCATACATTTTCAGCATAGCGTCAACCTTCACAACGTCGTCCTGGTGTGTTTCATCTTTGTAATAATATCCCAGAAATACAGGTTCAGTAATATTTTTATAGGTTTGGTTAATCATAGTTTCATCCACCAGTTGTTGCAGAAAAACCACAGCCTCCATGCGGTATTTGCAATTCCAGTATTTGCAATATTTCGAATCGGGTTCTTCCTCCGAAATCCGGTATTTTCCTCCTTCAGCTTTTTGTCCAATCTGCAACCCCCACGGTTTTGAAAGCAAAAATGCTGCCTTGTTGTTTATCCTGATATTTGGAGAATAAAGAATCAGTCCGTCAACATATTCAGGAAAATCGGCAGCCAGCTTTAAGGCCAGCGTTCCCCCGGTTGAAGTTCCCATTATAATCACTTTTCTGCCTAATGTCCGTGCAATCATTAATGCATCTTTTGCCGATTCCCATAAACGATCGGGTGTCATATCGATCAGTGCATCTTCAGTTTCAATGCCATGTGAGGCCAGCCTCGGGAAATAAGCATTGCACCCAAAATACCTTGCAAATTCAATGTTTGTCGGATATCCTTCATACCATGACGCTGAAAAACCATGCAAATACAACAACGAATAAGTTGTCCTTTCTTTTACTGAATCGTTTGCCCAAATAATCCTTGATTCATTGTCGGGTTTCAACCTTAGGCCTTTATCGTTCTTTTTCACATAATCTTCAATATTTGCAATACTTGCAGAAATTGAAGGCAGATCTTTATTCAAATTAACCTGTGGTGGTTTTGGTCCCATCAGATAAACAATAACAAAAATCAAAACTACAAAAGCCAAAAAACGGAATATTCTTCTCATGTAATAGTTTTCTAAAGAATTTCGAATTTAAGAAAAATAAACGCTTTAAAAATCGAAAAGCTGTGAAACGCGATCACAAATTCAATGTAACATACCGAAGCATTGTTAATATATAGTCATGATTTTTCATTTTCAGCAAATACTAATTAATGCCTGTTTTTAAAATATCCAAAATAAAAACTCAAATTTTCATTTTGTTACAGGTTTCTCCATATTTGCGCTTTCAAAATTCTATAGAAAAAATGTCAGTTTATAATGAAATATTAGTTTTCCTGGCGGCACTTGCTGCGGGTTTTATAAATGCAATGGCTGGTGGCGGAACTTTGGTGAGTTTCCCTGTTTTACTTGCGGTAGGCATTTCGCCCGTTGTAGCCAATGTTACAAACACTGTAGCACTTTTACCCGGTACTATTGGTGGAATGTGGGCACAGCGAAACGAATTTAAATCGCAGCACAAACGACTGGTAAAGTTACTTCCTGTTACTGTTATTGGAGGGATTGCGGGTGGATTACTTATTTTGAACACCAGCGAAGATGCTTTTAACAGTCTTATCCCCTATCTCATTTTAATGGCTACGGTATTACTTGCTGCCCAGATTCAGATAAAAAAATGGGTTACCCGTCGAATTGGCCATTCACACACCGAGCACCACAATCCGGCAGTAATGATGGGAATGGTTTTTACAGCTTCAGTTTACGGTGGATATTTTGGAGCTGGATTGGGTGTAATTTTAATGGCTGTGCTGGGTCTTGTAACAGACGAATCAATGACACGCCTGAATTTTCTGAAACAGGCACTGGGATTCGTAATAAACCTTGCAGCTGCCGTATATTTTGCATTCTCAGGAAAAGTTGACTGGCGTGTAGCTTTCATAATGATTTTTGGCTCTTTGATTGGTGGCTGGATCGGTGGTTTGCTGGCCGGAAAGATAAAACCTGAAATTCTCCGATGGATTGTTGTTTCAGCCGGACTGATTGCTGCAGTAGCATTTTTCATAAAAGGTTAACAAAATAAACAGCATTTTTTCTATATTAACCTGTGGTTAACAGAAATTGAAATAGTTCAGTTTAATTCATTACTGCATGATTTTAGCCTAATTTTGCCTTTAAAACTGATTATTATTAAATGAAGAAAGAAACCAAAATGGTGCCGGAAGTGGGAAGTATTTTACTTGATGTTGGGGCGGCGTTAATGAGTTCGGGAGCAAGTACCCACCGCACCAGGCTCACTTTGGAACGACTGGCTTCGGGTCTGGGATTTAAAATAGAACTGCTAATTACCCAAAGAGCGTTAATGGTTACTGTAATTGACAAGGAGCAGGAATTATTATTCAGCCGGTTGAAAAGAACCTCGCCCCACCGTGTAAATTTCAAAATTGTAAGCGGAATCAGCCGAATGAGCTGGAAAGTGCTTGAAGGCAACTGGACTTTGGAACAGGTTGCAATTGAATTACGCAGATTGAAAAAACTGCCGCATTATCCCCAATGGGTGGAGCTAACAACGGTAGGCCTTGCAGGAGCAGCTTTCTGCCATATTTTCGGAGGTGGGATTATCGAAATGCTTGTGGCTTTTACAGCTACATTTGCCGGATTATTTGTCAGACATTTGTCAGTGAGAAAAAAATTCAATCCCTATGTGAGTGTATTTTTTGCAGCGCTAACCGCCTCTTTTATAGCAGGATTAGCTGAATACTTCAGTTTTGGCACCAATCCTGAAACTGCGTTTTCCACGGCGGTACTTTTTCTTGTACCTGGTGTTCCGCTAATAAATTCTATTACCGATATGATGGATGGCAATATACAAAACGGTTTGGTACGAATGGTAAACGGTTTGATAATTGCATTCGCCATTGCTATGGGAGTTTTCACAGTCCGAATCCTTTTAAACTTCTGATTATGGAAATACTTCTAATAATTTCAAAAAGTATTGCAGCAGGAATTGCAGGAGTGGGATTTGCCATTTTATTCAATGTTCCGCAGCGAACACTGTTTCCGATCGGCATTTTAAGTGCACTCGGTGGATTGGTAAAATTCGGGACAATGCACTTCGGTGTTGATATAGTTTTGGCTTCATTTCTGGCTGCAATTATTATTGGTGTGACAAGTATAAAAGTGGCATACTCGAAAGACAGCCCGCCACTTGTATTCTATATTCCATCAGTTATACCAATGGTTCCGGGCTTTTTTATTTACAAAATGATGCTTGGTATTATGTCGCTCACTACTGTAAACGACAAAGATGTTTATCTCCAAAATCTGATTGCGACAGTCAACAACGGTACAAAGGCAATTTTTATATTGATATCATTGGGAATCGGGGTTGCCGTGCCAATGCTTATAACCAGAAAAGAGACAATCAAAAAGAAAAAATCCTGAATCTACAGTTTTTGTTTATCTGTTGAAATGTTGTTCATACTTTGCCAATAATTCAACTTCGGAAACCATTCGAGTATTGAAAAGTATGGTTAAATTGCCGCGTATTTTTGTTAAATACAATTACCTTATAAAACCATAACTAAATTAATTGGAATGAAAAGAAGAATCATTGGCATTCATGAAAAACTCCCCGTTCTTGAAAGTTTACCGCTTAGTATCCAACACCTGACAGCAATGTTTGGCGCAACTATTCTTGTCCCTATTTTACTGGGAGTTGACCCGGCAATTGCGCTGTTTATGAACGGAATCGGTACATTACTTTATACGTGGGTAACCAGGGGTGGAATTCCGGCCTATCTTGGTTCAAGCTTTGCATTTATTGCACCTACAATGCTTATTATCAGCTCATACGGCGGTTTTCAACATGCCCAGGTTGGGTTTATTTTCTTTGGTTTGTTTTTTATAATAATTTCATTTGTTGTAAAATACTGGGGTATTAAATGGATCGACGTTGTTATGCCTCCTGCAATTATGGGTGCAGTTGTAGCAATCATTGGACTTGAACTTGCCCCGGTTGCAGCGCAGCAGGCCGGGCTGGCGCCGTGGCCAACAAATATCGGATCAACTGTGGCTCCTTTTGAAGTTTCAGCAAATACATTAATTGTGTCAATGTTTACTCTTCTGGTAGGCATTTTTGGTTCTGTTATGTTTAAAGGTTTTATGCAGGTAATACCAATTTTGGTTGCTGTTGTAGCCGGATATATACTGGCCCTCGTGATGGGCATGGTTGACACGGCTGCCATTAACAATGCACCCTGGTTTGGACTTCCACATTTTCAGGCGCCTGTTTGGGATCCAAACGCAATTTTAATAATAGCACCGGCCTGCATAGTGGTTTTGGCCGAACACATTAGTCACCTTATTGTTACAAGCAAAATTACGGGCGAAGATTTAATGGCAAAACCAGGTTTACATAAATCACTTCTTGGCGATGGTATCAGTAATGTACTTTCAGGAGTAGCCGGTTCACCACCTAATACAACTTATGGCGAAAACATTGGTGTTATGGCAATTACACGTGTATATTCAGTCTGGATAATCCGCGGAGCTGCTCTTTTGGCAATTGCATTTTCGTTGATTGGAAAGGTTTCAGCAGCTATCTCAACTATTCCAACTGCAGTTATGGGAGGAATAACAGTTCTTTTATACGGAGTAATTGCGGTTCAGGGGTTTAGAATTTATGTTGAGCAAAAAGTTGATTTCAGTAAAAACAGCAACATGGTTTTGGGTGCAGTTACATTTGTAGCAGGTGTCAGTGGCGCTAGTATAAACATTGGAACTGTTCAGTTAAAAGGAATGGCACTTGCAGCAGTTGTCGGCGTTGTGTTATCACTTACATTTTGGTTGCTTGACAAAATAGGTATTTTAAATAAAGAAGCGTAAGCAGTTTTTATTCAATAAAAATTTGTTTCGATCCGTAAAAGGGTTTTCCGTCAGGGGAAAACCCTTTTATTTTTATATCATAAGTTCCTTTGCTATCGGATGATTGAAAATTAATATCAATTCCATTTTGTTGTAACTGAACTTTCGAATCCCAAAAAAGCGTTGTCCTGAAATCCGGAATACGTTTATTAGGCGTTAAATTCCCTGCAGTAAAAAGATTGCTATCTCCCGGTTTCTGAATTGTAGGATATTCAATAAAAATAGAAGATTTGGGAAACCGGATGCCGGCAAAGTTTTTTGTTTTGGTGGAAATCATAATTATACCATTGAAAGTATTTTCGCCGAGAACATAATTTCTGTTAATTACTTCAACCTTTTCGACAAGCGAAATATCGAGTTCCATAATTTTATTGGCATCGAAAACAGGGATTTTATCTAATAACAAAAGTGGATTTTCAGAAGTGATATTACCGTTTAAATCAAAAATTGCGAAGGAATACCGGTCTTTGTTTTTTCTGTATTTTGCTGTTGGCACAATTTCAGTAAAAAGCTCTTCCATGTTTTTTAAAGTCACAAAATCAGACAGTAAGGTTGTGGATTTGCCGTTGTCGATATTAAAAGTATTTTTCCTTTCTCTTTGAAGTGAGTCTTCATCTGATTTCGGATAAAACTTTTTACTGATTTGCGCATTCACAAACATTTCGTTTAACAATTCAATATCAGAGGAATCAACCGATAACTGAAAATCGCCAAAATCAGGAATTTCGTTTGAAAACGGGTTGGTTATCAGAATTTCATAGTCTTCGGTTTCAGCATTTTCGGGGCAAATAAAAATATCGTTGACACCATGTACATTATTCAATGTAAAAATAAAACTGCCATCGTTGCGCGATTTGCAAATGTGCAATTGCGGAGAATTGAACGGGAGAGAAAGATAAATATTATGATTTGCCACCGGCTGAAGAGTTTCCCTGTTTCTAACCACACCGCTGAGGGTTAAACCCCGTGTTTCGGGAATATAAGCCAACGAAAGCGCTTTTGTATTTTTAATTTGCCCGGCAAGCAATTCCTTGTCAACATGTTTGCTAAGCAACGCCAAAACCCGGTTTCGGGTTGTTTCATCCATTTCTGAATTATTGAGTAAATAATCCTGTACAAGCAACGGGTTTCTGTAAAACGAACCTGAATTTAAATATTTGTCATCATTCTTTGCGCTTCGTTTAGTCACGGTAACTGAAACAACCGGCATTTCCGTGTAACCATCTTCCAATGAAATGTGGGCTTTTATATTTTCGCGGGTAGCAAACCTGTTTTTTTCAGTAACGATATTTACATTGGCAATTTCATTTATCTCGAAAAACAGTGCATTTACTTTTTCGACAACGCCATTTGAGTTCGTCAGTACAACATAATTTAGTCCCTCACCGAAAACTTCGCTTTTAATTTTATTTGAAACGGATGAATTTCCCAGGTTTATGTTTTTTGAGTATTTAACCCTTAAATCGTTTGATAAAACTTTTATTTGATAATCTAAATTACCTTGCATTTGTTCAAACCCTTTTGTTTGAACAAAATAATCAACGTTGGTTTCAGTTTGCCTGATTTGGGTTTGAATACCTTTGCTTTCGGTTTTCGGGAATGCTTTTACAATTTGCGCCCCATTACTTTTTCTGATAACAAAATTGTAGCTTTCCTGCTGATTGCCAACAATCTCAACTTCTGCCAAACCATTTTTCGGCGCTTCCACGTTTTCAATAACATTTAATTCTTTGTCAGCCACAAAATATTTGTTTCCGACCTGAATAAAACTCGCAGGTATTCTGATAACAACATTGTTTCTGACTTTATCCAGTAAAATATTCGCTTCAGGCACAATTTCAACTGAATCAGCATTTTCATCAGGCACAAACACTTTTTTATTGTTCTCAGGATTTATGACTGTAATAAAATGGCAGGTAAAACCAAGGTATCCGAAATTGCGCTGGTACTGCGTGTAGGCCCTGACAACGTAACTACCTGAAGCAGCATCTTTTGGAATATTTATTATGCCATTTGCCATAAAATCCCTTGTTTCAAACTTTTTTTGAACAACAGAATTCTTATCGGCACAATTAATTAATTCAACATAAATAACATTGCTAATTACCGGGTTTGTTTTTATTTGATTAATAAAATACTGAGCCGAAAAAAGAAGTTGCTCGCCTGCAAAATAAATATCTCGATCAGTGTTCAATACAATTTTTTCGGTAACATTATCCAGTTTAAATGTTTCATTTTGCTGACCGTTGGAAGCAAATCCGGCTACGAGAAAAAGCTGGGTTAACAGCAGCCAAACCAATTTATAATAATTTGTTTTTTTCATGTAAATCATTTTCAACAATCTTAATCAACCCAAAAATCAGGTTTTTTGATAACTCCACCCTCCGTGCGGCAATCAACACAATCTTTGTGTACAAAGGCCATTCCCAGTATATCTCTGAAAATCAAATACACAGGTTGCGCCTTTTTGTGCAAATCAACAGGATCTGCAGCAAACCCCTTTTCAAAATAAAATGCTGAATTTGGCCTGGTATAATAAATGCGTTTTTCGGTTACCGAAGCAACAGTAAAATACCCAAATGTCATTTCCTGCGGATCATCTATATTCACTAGGTTACCTGAAATGTTATAAGGCTGTTTGGTATAAAGAAAACTTTCATCGGATATTTGATCCCTGATACTTTCCCAGAAAATGTATGCTTCTTTTGAAATGGAACACTGTTGAACAAGAAGGCTGTACTTTATAGAAAGTTTTTTTGTTTCGGTGCCAACGAAATGTAAAGGCTTGTGTTTAATTTCCAATTCAGACAGATTTGCGATTTGTCCGGTAAACACATTTCTGACCGGGTCGGTTTTCCAACAGGTAAAAAGCGTATCATAATTAAGTCCAGTAATTTCAGCAATTGTATCCATGTGCCGGTTGGCATAAAAATATTCACCAAAATAATACAGTGCATATAATTTGTAATCAGCCTCGTACTTGTATGTTTCCTCTAAATTCCACATAACATAGGTCTCTTTATCAAGGGCCGGTTTCGAATCAACATAAAACTGATAACCGGGCAAACCATAAGGATAATCGAGGTCTTCATGGTTTGTGAGTTCTGCATAAACAGAATCAATTTCGAGCACGGGTTTCATTTCTTCAAAAGCTGTCTGGTATATTTTTCCATCAGGAGCAGAAACCGAAAGTGAGTATTCAAAACCAATTGTTCCCTGAATTCCATTTTTTGAAGTCATGTAAACACCCGGTGAAGTTTCAGTCAACGTTTCAGAATGCCCCTGGTTATCTGAAATAGTAACCACACATTTTTCAAAAGGCACACGAATTGGTTGATTTATTGGCAGAGTGGTTGATAACCGAACAGAATAAGGCCCCGGTTTATTTGTTATTCCGCCTTCAACAACAAGAATTTTTTCGTTGGTTTTAAACTCAAGCGGAAACTCCTCTTTACAACCCAAAAGGAGCAAAACGAAAAGTGCTGCGAGCCATTTAATTTTCATAATTGCCAAATTTTAAGTTGTAATTCAAAGAAGGTATCACTGTTCCGAGAATAGAAATTTTGTATCCTTTTACTTCACCGTCAACATTTTGAAAAACCATAGTGTACGGATTTCTTCGGCCGGTTACGTTGTAAAACGACAACGACCACGAACTGTGTGCAAATTTGTATTTTTTCAGGTTTCCTTCGAGACTGACAGCAAAATCGGCCCTGAAATAGTCGGGAAGCCGATATTCATTCCGGCGCGAAAAACCTGTAATTTTAATATCGTTCAGGTAGTAAACCGATGAAGGATAGGTAATTGGCCGCCCGGTAGAATAAACAAGATTTGTTGAAAAGCTCAATCTTTTCGACATTTTGTAGTTCAGAGTAAGATTTGCAGCATGAGGCCTGTCATAGTTGGCCGGGTAAGTTAATCCCTGGTTATTCATTTCTCCGGTTTTTGGGTTGAAAGCTGTAACTTCGGCCCTTGAATAAGTGTAATTTATCCATCCATTCAAATTGTCCATTTTCTTTTTAACCATAAACTCGATGCCGTAGGATTGAAGATCGCCCTGAATAATATTTGTTTCGGGTATCTGGTTGGTAACAAACTCTGCCCCATCTTTATATTCCACTAAATTTTCCACTTCTTTGTAATACATTTCAACAGAGGCTTCTATTTTGTTTCTCCACAGGTTTTTGTACAATCCAAACGAAAACTGATTGCCTGACATTGGTTTCAGATGAGGATCGCTTAATTTCCATTTACTAATTGGCGAAACAGAAACTGTATTTGATAACATGTAAGTGTACTGATGCAGGCGGCTGTAACTGGCTTTTAATGAAAAATCCCGTACTACCTCAAATCGTGAAGATAACAACACATCCAGATTCCTGTAATTGTTTATAATTTCATTTTTGCCGTATTCTTCGGAGCCGGTGATATTATCAGTCACAACCGGTTCATTTTCCAAATAACTATATACTGTTTTAGGCCCCAGATACATATAAAGTGTACCCCTCACACCGGCATCAAGTGTTAGCCGTGGAGTAATTTCCCATGTGTCGCCGGCAAAAATACCGTTGTTTATTGATTGTTCCGGTTCGAATGACAACTGTTCAACCGAAGACTGATCGTTTAACGGTAAAAAATCGCCATAATTAAGTCTGATAAATTTCGAATTGAGCCCCAACTGCAGATTGTGTCTGGCTCCGGCTTTGTATCGGAAACTTAATTTCAGTTCATTATGGTTTAGGTCGAAAGAGTGTTTGTTGGCTAAATATTCAATTTCGGTATTGGCTTCTTCATATGCATACTGGCTTTTTGCAAAGTTCAGTTCACTGCTCAGCTTTTCACTGAAAGTGTGCGTCCATTTTATATCGGCACCCAGGTTTGAATATTCATTTTCGATTCCAAAAGCCAAATCGGCATAATCACGGCTCCCGTAAAAAAACAATCCCAATTTGTTTGAGTTGTTTAATTGCAGTGAAAAATCCATGAGTGCATCCTGAAAGGAAGCTGCGCTGTTTTGAACATCCAGATTGTCAACCTGATTTAATAACCAATCGGAATAAGACGAACGGAAACTTACCAAATAACTGCTTTTCTCTTTCTCAAGCGGACCCTCGGCAAGTACTCTTGCTGAAGTTAGCCCGATTCCACCCATCGCCGAAAAATTTTTATTGTTCCCTTTTTTAACATCGATATCAAAAATAGAGGACAACTGCCCGCCATATTCAATTGGAATACTGTTTTTATAGAATTTGAACTCACCAATTGCATCGGAATTGAATGTGGTAAACAACCCGAAAAGATGGGACGAGTTATAAACTGGCAAATCGTTAATGTAAAACATATTTTGGTCGGATGGGCTGCCTCTTACATTGAACCCTGACGAAATTTCGCCAACCGACTGAACACCAGGCAACAGCAACACAATTTTCACAACATCTTTTTCACCAAGCACAACCGGAAGTTCTTTTATTGCCATTTGAGTTAATCGTTCAACCCCCATTGTGGGTGCGCTAATGTTTTCATTCCGCATGCCGGTAACCGTTGCTTCGTTAAGCAAAAATGATTTAACATGTAACTGAACATCTGCCTCTCCAGAAGAAAGTATTGTTAGCTTGATGCTTTTTTCATACATTCCCAAACTGCTCACAACAAGTGTATAATTTCCGGGCAATAACTCCATTTCGTAGTAACCGGAAATATTTGAAATAAAATTTTTGTTTATTTCAGGGATAAAAAGCCTGGCTTGCGGAAGAGGGGTTCCATCATCAGCATTTGTAACTTTCCCGTTTACTTTTACTTTCTGTGTTTTATTTCCATGTCCATTTGATCCAACTATCAGGTTTTCAGCAATAAACTCCTGATAGGTTTTTAAATAATCATTTTCGACACCTTCTGTTTTTGTATCAGCAGTTGTTTGTAAAACTGATTTTTCACCGGTAACCGAATATTTGGCAAAAATACTGTTGACAGAAGGTTTAAGTACGAAATTTTTAAAAATGAAATAGTTACCCTGCTGGTCGCTTGAAATACTGAGTCCATAGCCGGAAAAGGATTTTTTTAAAACCTCGTCAAGCTGAAGACTATCCTTTTCAACAACAATCGTCACTTTTGGAATGCTGTCGGCTTCATAAAAAAAACGTACATTATTTTCCTGTTCAATCTTTTTAACAAACTCTTCCCAACCTGTATTTTGCTTTTTCAGATAAACAGTATGTTTTTTCTCCTGCCCGAAAATAAAACCGGAGGAATACAAACTGAATAACAATATAATTAAAATCGATTTCATGTTATTGGGAGATATTTGTATTGCAGAAATTCATTAAATCAATCATCTGCGAATCAGTCATCTTTTTGTAGGTTATATTTTTTGATTTTAGGTATCTCCTGATTTTTTCCTGTTCAGGTTTATCAAAACAGGCAAAAAAGGATTTTGCACTGTTGATATTTGTGAATTCATTATTTTGAAGAATATATATGTTGCTCTTTTGTGCCGAGAATTTTCCTTCCGGCGACGAACTGTTGTACATTTCGATAAACGTTTTTTGAAATTGCCTGTAAACCGACAATTTGCCCTTATAAATTTTTTCGTAGTAAGTATTTCTGTTTTCATTTTCGAACAGAATTCCTGAATTTACAAAGAGTGATGATCCGATTTTAAATGAATCGACCTGTGATTTATTAATTGCCAGTAACCGTTCAATATTAAGTTCGGTTTTTACCTTAATGATTAGCTCATCAATTATTAAATCATATTTCATAAATATACCGGAATAGGTTCTTCCATTTATAAAAAGCGAACCTTCAACCCATTCTTTTGTATTAAAATACGGATCTCCAAGAATTCTGACTTTGGGAACGGGGTATATAAAACCATTGATATATTCATCGTTAATGGGATAGCTACTTTCGGCAAGATTAAAAAGTTCCGTTAATTCCCCTGATGAATTTGTACTGGTTTGCTGAGCCAACAAATTCAAAGGAATTGTAATAAAAATTAAAATCAGCATTTTAAAAACCATTTTTGATGCTGTGTAATATTCCATTTTTATGTTATTAATTGAAAAAAAATTCAGCAACATTCCCTTGGCTGCAACAGTTAAAATTCAAAACAAAAAGCCGGGGAAACAAAGTCCCCGGCTTTTCCCTATTTTTTATTCTTTATTCCAAATAAACTGAAATTAATATAAATTTCAATTAGTTCATTGGCACAAGACCTTTTGCTTTAGCTGGTTTATCAATTGCAGGCCTAAAAGTTTTTGACTGACCTGATTTGGTTGAACCAAGAACAACATCTTTGTAATCAGAAACAGTAAATTTACTGCCTTCAACTTTTAATTTTACAAGGATTGCGTTACTTGAATAACCACCGTCGTCATCAGCACCAGGCATATCCGCATTAACAATTAATGAAGGATCCTGACCAATTTCCTGTTCAAAATCAGTTCCTATTTGGTATGCAAGTGTTGTAACCGGTATATCTGTTGTATTTCCATAACCTGCAAAACCATTTGACCAAAGATCAAACCAAACAATATACTCACCATCTTCAAGCATACCAGGAGCCAATTCAATCACTTCGGGTTCATTACCTGTTGCTCCCTGATAAATACCTACATCAGTAGCCCATGGGTCATTAATATCAAACCCTTCTGCAGTTGAAATAATAGCATCGAAATCAACATTATTGCTTGTTGAATAAACGCCATCTTCACCTAAATCAATGTCTTTTGCCCAATGGAATTCCATAATCAGATTCGGTGATTTATAGTTTGTAACCGAAGTAGTAATTTCCGGAAAAACATTGTCAGGGTGAACCAGGTACTTTTCAGCCAAACTGGTCATTTTGAAAGTAATAATAAGGTCCTTGGCTTCTTCAGGTACAGCATCGGCATAGGTATAAACTACCAATTTCCCCTCAGTTTCCCAGGGTGCAATTGTTACCGGACCCAAAATATCGAAATCTTCATGTTCTACCAATTTTGTTCCACTTTGCACAACAGGTGTAAATGTCAAAGAACGATCAATAGGTTTATTCATTTTGAGTGTATAAACAATTGTGTCCCCTTCGGTAATTGTACCAGTATTATCCATCGTAAACGAAGCAATAACCGGATAGGTATCGTTGGGCTCAACAATAGGCATTGCATCCTGTTCGGCGGTTCTGAGCATATCGCACGAAGCGAAACCCAGAAGCACAAGGAAAAGCCCAAGTATGCTATATTTTGAAATTTTTCTCATT
>DAOPKR010000125.1:8156-13434 GCA_035391305.1 Draconibacterium sp. | reverse complement strand
TATTACCAAACTATTAACGCAGGTTTTAATGTTTTGTTTACCAGTGTTGTAATAACATATGGCGCCAATAAAATTCCTTTGTTCAAATTGATATTTTGTTTCCTTTTTAATTAATTAAATAAGGCTCCACTTTTTGTTGGCGAAGCAAAATCAGTATTGATAAAGCCCCACTTTTCGTTGGCGAAGCAAAATCAGTATTGATAAAGCCCCACTTTTCGTTGGCGAAGCAAAATCAGTACTGATAAAGCCCCACTTTTCGTTGGCGAAGTAAAATCAGTACTGATAAAGCTCCACTTTTCGTTGGCGGAGTATAATCAGTACTGATAAAGCTCTGCTTTTTGTTGACCAACCTTTCGTTTTACTGAGCGGGTGACTCGCATTCACCCGCTCAATAGTATGCAACAATTTTTTTCTGAGAGTATGATTCTATTCATAATTACCGAAAAATATGTTTAATTTCGAAACCAAAAATTATAAATAGCCAGCCGAAACGGGAGCAATCCGGTAATTGATAATGCCGAAATAAATGTAGTTATACATAAAATCAGAAACGACAACAAGTACCAAAACGTCATCAAATCAATATGAAAAAAATCCTCACAGCATTAATTTTTGGAATTTTAATTTATTCATGTTCTTCCGCAAAGATTGGAATTGAAAAAACGAAATATTTTGATGAAAACAATTTAGAAATCAGTAAATCAAAGTTTAATCGAAATCTTTCGACAAATAAATTCCTGGAAATCCACGGAGATTCTGTAAATCATAAAAAACTGGTTTTAAGAGAAAAACGAGGACAAATAAACAACCGGGAAGCGTTGGAATTAATTCTTGAACAAGCAACAAACCGGGAATTGGACTCAAACAAACCAATTGTTATTATTTATTATCCGGGGAAAGACGCATGCAACAGTAGCGGAACAACTGACAAAGAAAGAATTCGAAACTGGTATGCCCGGATTGAAGATGGCTTATTTCAGGTTGCCAGGGTAAAACCCGTTTATATTTATAAGGAAAATGACGGATTGAATAAATATGACGGAATATTGGAATGGAAAAAAGACCCGGAAGGAATTGTTGAAAGATTGTTTTTCGAACATCATTATCCGTGTTCAAGCTTTGTAACTATTTCTAAAAGTGGAGAATATATAAGCTATTTTGGAGAGTTTGGAAAAGAATATATTTGGGAAGCTACCCAAATTATGAACAAATAAAATAGGGACTCAATTTACCTGGTGCAGCCCCGTCATTATTAACTGCGAAAAACTTAATCATCTCAACACTCACACCCCACCGGATTTTCCCTGCCATATTCAAACTGTAAGGTAACGTGTTCGACATCAAATTCATCATGCAGTATCTTACTGATTTGATTGTAAATGATACTCGTTTCAGAAACGTGTAAATCATTTTCAAGATTCAGGTGGCACTCGAAATGCAAAAGTTTGTCGGTTAAGTTCCAAACATGAATGTGGTGTACATTTTTCAATCCTTCAATTTGCATTAACCTTGTTTTTATTTGCTGAATATCGATGTCAGCAGGCGCCATTTGCATCAGAATTGTTACCGATTCCTTCAGCAATTTCCATGTGTGCACCAGTAAATAAACCCCAATCAGAATTGTTACAAGCGCATCAACCCAAATTATATTATAAAACCAAATTAAAACAGCGCCAACAATTACGGCCAGCGACGTCAGTGCATCACCCAGCAAATGCAGGTAAGCAGCTTTAATATTAATGTTTTTGTTCTTTTCGCGTTCAAGTACCAAAACCGAAATTCCATTGGCAATCAAACCGAGCAAACCTAACCAAAACATCCATTTCGGATCAACAGGTTCGGGGTGCAAAAGCCGGTTGATTGCTTCGTAAATCAGATAAACAGAAATAACAATCAATGCAATTGAATTAAAAAAAGCTGCAATAATTTCGGCGCGTTTGTAGCCAAATGTCGATTTTAATGTAGTGGGTTTCCGGCTTAAAACCTGGGCCAGCCATGCTAAAATTACCGACACCGAATCACTTAAATTGTGTATTGCATCCGAAATAAGCGCAAGGCTGCCCGAGATGATTCCCCCAACAATTTGAGCCGCAGTAATTATTAAATTCAGAAAGATTGTAAAGATTAGTTTTGTTAATGAAACCTGATTTGTATCGTGGTTATGTGCCATTCTTTTTTAATTCTAAAACAATGTTTGCTATCTTTGGTTTATGATTTTTTCAACGGTTCAGAAGAAACAAAATTAGAGCAAATTATGAAAGTATTTTTTTTATTGTTGGCATTTGTTGCAGGTTTTGCAAAATTTTCGTTTTGCCAGTTTGGGATTAGTTACGAAACACGGGCAGCGCTTGAGCTTTACAACGAGAATAAATTTATTTCGAAAAGTGATAAAAGCACTCTTACCGAAATTGACGTTGAGGGTTCACCTTATTTGAATGATGAATTTGTAAATGGCTCGATTTACACGATACAAAAAGTTCAGTTTGAAGAAGTTCCGTTGCGGTACAATATTTTTAACGATGAGCTTGAATTTAAAACTCCCACAGATGAAGTACTCGCACTTGCAACGCCTGACATTGTTGAGAAAGTTGTGATGGGCGATGTAATTCTGTCCCATCTTTCCTACGAAGAGTCAAATAAAACCAAGAACGGATATTTTGTACTTCTTGAAGAAGGAAAAGCCTCGCTTTATGCCAAACCGGGTATAGTTTATAAAAAGGCGACACCACCGGCGGCTTACAAAGATCCTGAGCCGGCAAAATTTCAAAAGTTATCTGATGAGTATTACTTAAGTTTCAAACAGGGATCGGCTGTGCCTGTAAATAACAAAAAGAATCTGGTTGCCGCATTCCCTGACAATCAGGATAAAATTGAAAAGTATATCTCGAAAAATAAAATAAAAACCAATAAACCCGAAAGTTTAACCGAACTGGTTAAGTATTACAATTCGTTGTAAGAATCAGCAAAACAACCTTATTTCTGCCCCAAAATTACTGCTGCCGGTATCACAAAAGTCTCCGGCTCTCTATACCTTTGCTTTAATTCAATAAAAAAATCATTTTTCTTTGTTACCGATGCAACATTGGATTTTTGCATTCGTCATTCATTCAGAAATTAAAAATAAAGGTTGGAAACACTTTACGAAAATATTCACCAGGATATAATTGACCAGTGCAGGGAGGGTAGTCAAAAAGCTCAGTTTCAGTTATACAAATTATATTACAAACCAATGTACAGTGTTTGTATGCGAATAATAAACAATGAAACCGATGCTGAAGACGTGATGCAGGAAGCTTTTTTAAGCGCCTTTAGAAAAATTGACACTTACAAAGGTGAAGTAAGTTTTGGAGCCTGGCTGAAAAGAATTGTAATTAACCGTTCATTGGATTACTTGAAAAAAAGAAAGGTAAAGTTTGAGGAGATAAATGAAAAATCAAACCAATTTATCGACTACCAAATGGAAACCAAAGAGGTGAACATGAAAGTAATAAAGGACGCAATCCAGAAATTACCGGATGGTTACCGCGTTGTTTTGAGTTTGTACCTGATAGAAGGCTACGACCATGAAGAAATTAGCGAAATACTCGGAATCAGCAACTCAAATTCGCGAACGCAGTTTTTAAGGGCAAAAAACAAACTAAAAGAGATTTTAAAAGACACGGAAGTATTCTCATACAATTGATATAAAATGAAAGCAAAAGACAACATAGAAGAAATTATACTGAACAACCTGAAGGAGTTGAACGACTTCGAACCAAAAGACGGGCATTTTGAAAGGTTTCAGGCAAAACTGAATGCTCAGAAAAAGAAGAAAACAATTACTTTAAACGTAGTTTGGAAAGTAGCTGCAGCAGTAGTTTTTGTTTTGCTCGCTTTAAACCAGGCAAAAATTTATTTTTCACCCGAAAACGGAAACGGGGTCACTGCAGAAAGCAACGCAGATTTTACACTTGCTTCGGTTTCGCCCGAATACAAAGAAGTTGAGTTTTATTACACAAATGCAATAAACGTTGAGTTAAACCAATGGAATTCAATGGTTGCTGATGGATTTATTTCGAAGGAAGAACAGGAAATGCTCGACAGTGAAATGACTGAATTCGAAACACGGTTTAAAAACCTGCAAACCGACCTGAAAGCAAACCCCAACGATGAACGTGTGATAAATGCAATGCTTGAATACTACCAGGCAAAACTCGATATTATAAATATGATTGTGAACAAATTAGAGGAAGTCAAACAACAAAAAAACAAGAATCATGAAACCATTTAAGAAAACAGCAATTTTTTTCCTTATCCTGATTCTGGGATTCGGTCAAACAATTTACGCAGTTGAAAAAACAAAAAAATACCACGAATCGTGGGCTGCCAGCGGAGTAGAAACACTGAACATTTCGAATAAGTTTGGCGAAATAAAATTCAAAAACGAAGGGGGCAGCGAAATTACAATCGACGTTCTTGTAACTGTTGACGCTTCAAGTGATGGTAAGGCAAACGAACTTCTGGATAAAATTAACGTTGAATTCGGGAAAAACGGAAGCACCGTTAGAGCAGAAACTTCGATTGAAAATAATTTCAAAAGCAACCGCAAATTTAGCATCGATTATGTAATCAATGTTCCAACTGATAAAAACCTGGTTGTTTCGAACAAATACGGGAACACGGTTGTGAACAAATTAAATGCAAACGGCGATTTTGATATTCAGTATGGCAACATCACCGCAAATGAACTGATTGCGCCAAACAACGGGAAAATTAACGTTGACCTTGCCTATGGCAAAGGAAACATTGAAACTACAGGCGATATCAATATCGATATAAGTTATTCGAACCTTACCTTGGGCACTTTAAATGATTTACAGCTTGAATCAAAATACTCAACCATTGACTTTGAGAAAGGCCGTGTTATCCGAATCGATTCGAAATACGACAAATTCAGTTTTGGTAAAGTGAAATCGGTAACAGCCACAACAAAATACACCAACATGAAAATTGATTACCTGGCAACAAGTCTGAAAATTGAAAGCGGTTATGGTGGTGTGAAAGTAAACGAAGTTGCACCTGATTTTGAGTCGGTTTCCATTACAAATTCATACGGACAGATTTCGCTTGGGCTTAACAGTGCCAGCTACTCGGTTGATGCAAACTGCAATTATTGCGGAATCTCCTATCCCGAAGAAAGATTTAAAGGAAACCGAATGAAAGAAAATACAAGTTTCGAGTTGAAAGGTAAAGTTGGTTCAGCAGGTGGCGGAACAGTTATGATTAGGAGCCGTTACGG
>DAOPKR010000125.1:0-8056 GCA_035391305.1 Draconibacterium sp. | reverse complement strand
GTGTGTTCAAGCGGATTGTCGATATGAAATATTTCAATTCCTGCCCTGAATAAATCGTAACCCAGCAATGTGTCTTCATGCCCATAATTTTTAATATCCTCGCGGAAATGTACTTCTTCGAACACCGGTTTCTCAATCAGAAAGTTGTTTGAAGTGATGATAAAACCCTTTTTGCTGTTGCGGTTTTCAGCTGAAATTGCTTCCCTGTTTGTGCCGTAAACCCAGCGCAAATACTTTTCCTGATCGACCGGTTTTTGCCGATTGTAGACTGTTCCGCCACACAAAACCTGCCCCGGTTTTAAATTTTCGATATACTTTTTTAGGTAGTTCTTTTCTACCGGCAACGAATCGGCATCAATAAAAAGTAAATTTTGAAATTTTGATTCAAAACCCATTTTATTTCGAACTGCAGAACGCCCCAGATTTTTTTCCAGTTCAACATACACAACATTTGATTTTGCAGCAATCTGCCTGTTTTGCAATTTTATCTCATTTGCCGAACCGTCGTCATAAACCCTTATTTCATATTTTATTTTCAATTCATCAGCCTGCAACGAAAGCCGGGCAACCAAATCGCCAACCAAATAATTATAAACCGGAATATTTATCGATAGCATCTTAAGTATTTACTATTTAATAACTTACTATTTACAATTTAATTTCGCATAATTATTTCTAACTGCACCCAGCAACTGATTTAACATTAAATTCTTTCACTATTCTGTATTTGATTAAACTGAGAATGTGCGACAAAAAAAGTAAATATCCTCCAATTTGTTCAAACTTAGTTTTCTGTAAATTATTTTAATTTTGATCAGCCAATTTTTAAAAACTATGAAGCAAATCATAACAATAATATTACTACTTATTTCGGGACTTGCGTTTGGAGAAGGTTACAAAATAAATTTAACTATTAATTCTGCCCAGAATCAAAAGATAAAACTCACCAATTATTATTTGGACAACATTTATGTAAAAGATTCAATTCAGCTTGACAGCAAAGGTTCGGGCGTTTTTCAGGGTGATACATTACTTCCGCAGGGACTTTACAAAATTTATCTTGATGAAAATAATCACTTCGATTTTTTGCTTGGGTCTGACCAGGTTCTGTCCATATCAAAAGATTCTTTTACTTCTCCGGAAATAAAAATTACCGGGGCGCCTGAAACCGATGAATTTGCCAAATACTCGTCTTTTCTAAAAGAGCTTCAAAAAGAGGGAGCGGCTTTAAATGAGAAAATAAAAACCGCAACAGCAGATGAAAAAACTGGGTTACAAACTGAAATGGGCAAATTAACAAGTGAACTTCATGCGTATTGGTTTAATATCAGGGAAAAATTTCCCGATACTTTTTTATCGGCATTTTTACTGGCTAACTATGTTCCCGCTCCCGAAACAAGCTCGTTTCCGGCAGAGGTTCAACAAAATGATTCATTGCTGTTACTGGCCCGCTTTAATTATCAGAAAGACCATTTCTGGGATTATTTTGATTATACCGACGAACGATTTTTATACACTCCGCTTTTCAAACCAAAACTTGAAACATGGTTTACAAAAGTACTTTACCAAAACTATGATTCAGTAAAACCTGCCGTTTATAAGTTTATTGAAGAGGTGCGGCCCAGCAAAAAGCTATTTCAGTTTGCAGTTTCATGGTTTCTGAATTCGAGTATCGCCAGCAATGTAATGGGAATGGACGCCCTTTTTGTTGATCTGGCCAGGTCTTATTATTTAAGCGGACAAGCGTACTGGGCTACTGAGGAATCGCTAAAAAAAATAAGGGAAAATGTGATTTTTTTTGAACATAACCTGATTGGGAAAATAGCCCCTGATCTCACCCTTGAAAATATTGACGGAGAATTTGTAAACCTGCACAAAATACAATCGAAAATTACAGTTGTACTGATTTATGAACCAAATTGCTCGCATTGCAAAGTATTTGTCCCTCAATTTCATGATGAGGTTTATGCAAAATATAAAGATAAAGGGCTAAAAGTTTACGCCATTTATTCGATGGACAACAAAGAAGAATGGAACGATTTTTTGATTAAAGACAATTTGTTCGACTGGATAAATGTGTGGGACGAAAACCATGTTTCGCAATTTAAAATTCTGTATGATGCCCGTAAAACCCCGGCAGTTTTTGTTTTAGACGAAAACAAAAAAATAATTGCCAAGGGTATGAGTGTTGAACAAATCAGTGAGATGCTGAACTTACTTTTGAATTGATTTTTTCTTTTTACCGGTTGTTGCTGCAAGAGTTGTTGCCGCTTCAATGGCCAGATCGAAAGTGTTAAAAATGTTTTCCTTCCCAACCAGATCAACAATGTTATTGCTTCGCAGATCAGCGCAAACCGCGTCATTCACACCCGACAGAATGATACTTATACCCGAATCCTTTAAACTAACAATTGCATCTTTAAAATTTCGCAAACCCGTTGAATCAATAAATGGCACGTGCCGCATCCTGATTATCATTATCTTTTTTGTGTATCCAACAGATTTTAAAACCTCGCAAAATTCTTTGGCAGAAGCGAAAAACAGTGGTCCGCTAATTTCGTAAATTCCAATTTCCGAAGGATATTTCGAATAATCATCAATAACGTCGGAATCAATTTGTTCAGGAATAACTTTGCCAAGATCGGCCATTCGTTTCATGAAAAGAATTGCTGACAAAACAATTCCAACCTCAATGGCAACAGTGAGATCAACCAAAACTGTTAACAGGAAAGTTGTAACAAGCACAATTATGTCGAACACAGAACCTTTTAAAATCGACATAAAAGTACGCCACTCACTCATGTTGTAGGCAACAACAATAAGTATTCCGGCTAAAACCGACATAGGAATCAGCTTCACCCAATGCCCGAAAAACAACATTATCAGCAGTAATGTTATGGCATGAAAAATCCCTGCAACCGGCGTTCTTCCGCCATTTTTAACATTTGTGGCAGTACGGGCAATTGCACCTGTTGCCGGAATGCCACCAAAAAAAGGGGTAACAACATTTGCAACTCCCTGTGCAATTAATTCTGTATTTGAGCGGTGGTTAGCGCCAATCATGCCGTCAGCCACAACTGCTGAAAGCAGAGATTCTATCGCTCCCAGAAATGCAATTGTTATGGCAGGTTGCACATATTTACCCAATTCATTGAAATCCAGACTGGGTAATTCCAAATGAAAGGTATTTGGTATTTCACCAAAAAAAGTTTCGATGGTTGTTACCGGCAGCTGAAAAACCTGAACTGCCAAAGTACCAAGCAAAATCGCTATTATTGACCCGGGAACCCTGCTTATATACCGTTTTGAAAAAACCACAATAAAAATAGTGGCAACGGTTATTAAAACTGAGTAATTATTTATTGATGAGATATTTCCAAAATAAGCGCCCCATTTTGCAACAAACCCCGAAGGAAGCTCAGCAATTTCAAGTCCCAGCGCATCTTTAACCTGGGTTGAAAAAATTACAACCGCAATACCACTCGTAAATCCAACAATTAAAGGATGCGGAAAATACTTTAGTAACGAACCCAATTTCAGAAAACCAAAAGCAATAAGAATAAAACCTGCCAAAATGGTTGAAATCAGCAATCCATTAAAACCATATTGCGAAATAACACCAACCACAATTACGATAAAAGCTCCGGTTGGACCTCCAATCTGAACGCGGCTTCCGCCTAAAAACGAAATGAGAAAACCTGCTATAATTGCTGTAACCAAACCACGTTCCGGAGAAACCCCTGATGCAACTGCAAAAGCCACTGCAAGCGGAAGCGCAACAATACCCACAACAATTCCGGCCATTAAATCTGAAGTAAATTGTTTGCGGGAATAATTCCGGTTTATTACCGAAAATATTTTTGGGTTGAATATATCTTTCAACATTGAAATGTTTTTAAAATGATTGGCAAAATTAACCTCTTTTTGATTGTGCAATCTTCAGAATACAAAAAACATTTGTTTTATTATGAGTTTGTTAAGCAGTTTATGTTTTAAGCTGTTAAAAGTTTCCGGCAACAGAATTATAAAGGTTTATCTTTTGCCAAACCAAAGTTGAAACCCAGCGTTAATGCTGGTTCTGAGAAATAAAGCAAATAAAAATGATTACCAGGGTACGTAAGAAATTTTATGTGCAACAATATTTTCTCCGTTTTGAAAACGAATAAAATATACACCCGGAATATTACCGGTTAAATCAATTTCAACTTTATTATCATTGATTTTGGTAGTTTTTGTTTTTACCTCCTGTCCTAAAATATTGAAAACTGCTATTTTATTCTCAGGAATTTCCTGGTTGGTTTCAACTGTAACCTTTGAATTTGAAGGATTTGGAAATACCCGGATATCGAGCGGATTTTCAACAATCGGTGTATCTGTTCCAAAGTCGTCGATATTGCAGGCAACAATTTCAAAAATATTGGCCATGCTTTTTCCGGTTTCGTCCTTAAAATCATACCAGTTACCGTTTTGCATATAAAAAAAGGTATTAACGTCAGTTGCTGTTCGCACCGATTGATATACTACAAAAGAATCCTGAGGCTGAATATTTTTTAATTCGAAACCAATAAAAAAGTCATCGTTGGGTTCAACCGGCTCATTAAATCCAATAAAATTCATGGCGCCTTCAGCAAGATCATTGGTTTTTTCCACCTGAGAATAAATCAGTTTTTCGGGGAATTTATTTCCTGTATAAACTTTTATAAGTATTTCACTGTCGCTGCTTTTTAAGATGCTTTTAAAATTTCCCACTCCAAAAGAAATGCCTGAAAGTATTTCGTTGCCTTCTATTGAAAAATGTTCCATAAATTCGGTTATCCCCAAATTGTTACTACCGCCCCAGTAACCCGAAAATCCATTCGTTCCTGAGATTGGAACCATTTCATATTTATCTTTATTTGTCAGGTTGGAAAATGCTCCGCAAAGGTTTTCGCCTTCATTAAATTGCACACCATTTAAAACTTCAACGCCTGTTTTTAACGGATCGAGCCAATATTTTAACTGTTTTGTTGTGTCGGATCTGTGATCCCAGGCATTCGAAAATCTCTCGAAATAATCGTAAACAGGACTTTTACATGTAGCTTCTCCTCCTGTTAGTGTGCCAATTACATTTTTATCGGTATCAAATAAAGCACCACCTGATGAACCTGATTCAGTTGTGCCAAATTCCCATTTATTTATCCGGAAGAAACCTTTTGGAATGTAATCTTTATCGATATTATTAGGTTCACCAAAACTTGAAATTACAGGTGGGTTACTGTCAACTGAAAGTTTTTTGATATCACCTTGCGGATGATGGATGCTGGTTGTGGAAGCAGGAATATTTGATGAACGGTTCCACCCGGCATAATAAGGACGGTAACCGGGGGGTGGAATAAGGCTTAATTCTACAAGCGCAAAATCAAGACTGTCAGACTGTGCTTTCATTTTTGCACCTGAAACAGAATTGGACGGATCGCCGTCAAGTGGCGCACAAAACGGACTTTCGTAGTTAAATGTATAAACAGTTTCCTCGGGATATTCAACACTGTCATAACAATGAGCCGCTGACAAAATATAAGGTTTTTGATTTTCAGCAGTGTTATTTATCAATACACCCGAACAAATTCTTTTCCCTTTTACAATTAACCTGCAAACCGAGTTTTTAACTTCATTCCAATCCTCCCACTCATCACAGTTTACGTCAATGTTACATGTTCCGGCCAATTTATTAAGCGGGCGACGTTCGCCTGATTTCAAAATTCCAACGTAATCATGGTTTACTGTATTGATTCTAAAACATTTTTCTTTTGAATATTTTTCAGGGATTTCGAGCTGAACCGTAATTTCATCGCCCAACACCGGAGAAACTGCAAATTTACCCGATGGTTTGTTGTTTAATTTAGTGAATGCTCCCAATACGTGGTTTTCATTTTCATTAAAAACAAAGAGCCGTGCATTGTCAGGCAAATTAAATTCATCGAAAATTAAATTAAGCGACATTGCGTTTTTCGACCGGATTGTAAGCTTCCAAATGTTAAAACCATTTTCACCACGAAACCATTCTCCCGAGTTTTCAGGGGTAAGATCAACTTCAAAAGGATAAGCAAATTCAAATGGTTTTAATAAATTCTTATTCGCCGTTGTATCTTCTCCAGCTTCAGCATTCATGAAATTCTGAATTGCGGGCATTTCAACAACTTTTGTTCCTGAGCTTTTTAAAACTGAAGTTTTCAAAGGAGTTCCTCCCTGAGAAATTTGTGCACTGCAAACTTCAGGTATCACGAAAAATATCGTCCAAACCAAAATCAAAAATCGAAAAAAAGCCATCTATATAAATTCAATTCAAAACAAAAATATATTTTAAAATTGTTTATCCAATTTCTTTGTTTGGTATTCAACTCAACAAAAAATTAAATCCGGTGTTTAAGAATTAAAAAAAAAGTAGTTCAATACAATTATTCACCAATTAAAAAAAACAATTATGCTAAACAAAAGATTTATTCCTTCAACATTATTGGTTTTCCTGTTTGCAACAATAATTGCAACAGCTTCGGAAAATCAGGTAAAATCGAAAGCAATTGATATACCGGATAATGTTAAAACCATTATCGATAAATCGTGCTTTGGTTGCCACAACACCGATTCGAAAAATGACAAAGCTAAAGATAAACTCGACCTGAAAACTTTAGGCGATTTGGAAACTGCAAAAATGATCCATGCTTTAAAGGAAATAAATGAGGTTGTTGAAAAAAATGAAATGCCACCTGAAAAATTCCTTGAAAGGTTTCCGGATAAAAAGCTTACTGACGACGAAAAAAAGATTTTAATGAATTGGGCTGATGCTCAGGCAAAGTCGTTAATGAAATAAAAATAATTCAGCAGTATATTTATTGTAATTTAAGAATCCTTCGTTTCGCAGGATTCTTTTTATTTTAATTAATATGAGTTAAATTCGCTTTATCAATTTAACCATTTATAAATTATGCGTTTACTACTTAAAATTGTACTTGTAACTGTTGCTTTAATTTTTGTTGCAATCCAGTTTTTTCAACCTGAAAAAAATGAAAGTACCGATTCAGAAAACCTCATTTTTAAACATGAACAAATTCCGGATAATGTTCAGCAAATATTAAAAAATGCGTGTTTCGACTGCCATACAAATAATACAAAATATTTATGGTATCATAGAATTTCGCCCGTTTCATGGATGGTTAACAACCATATAGTTGAAGGGAAAAAGGAGTTGAATTTTTCGGAATGGGGAAAACTGGATAATTATGATAAAATAGGCGCTTTGGAAGATATGAGACAGGAACTGGAGCAAAAAACAATGCCTATAAAACAATATGTCTGGATGCATAAAGAAGCGAAACTTACCGATAACGACCGCGCTGCAATTATTGCCTGGATTGATAAAAAGGGCGGCGAACTTGTAAAATCTTCGAATGAAAAATGAAAGTACTTGTAATGTATGTTGATGAGTTCGGGTATAATCCTGCACAAAAGAACCTGGACTCAGCAGAAGAAATTACAAACGGTGCTTCATTTAAAAATTCAGTTCTCGCATTTATTCAGGTTGAAGAGAGTGACGAAGAACATGACGTAAAAAGCCGGGAAAAAAAACTCGTCAACCATTTAAAATGGACAGCACGGAAAAACAACTGCAACAGCGTAATTCTGCATTCATTCGCACATTTAAGTGAGTCGAAAGCATCGGTTGAATTCACAAAAGATCTTTTTAACCTGGCAGAAAAACGACTTAAAAATTCAGGC
Organism: Draconibacterium sp.; assembly: GCA_035391305.1. Lineage (GTDB taxonomy): Bacteria > Bacteroidota > Bacteroidia > Bacteroidales > Prolixibacteraceae > Draconibacterium. The sequence goes on along the minus strand of DAOPKR010000125.1, from coordinate 304 downwards.
TTCGAAACCGCGCAAACACCATTTGGCTATTTTCTCGACCTCGAAATAAAAGCGCCGGGATATTCCCTGGCAAGAATCTGGGCAACGCTTTAAGAGTTCAGAGTTCAAAGACAATGCTTTGTTAGTGTTGATTATTTTTCATTCAAGCATTCCTGCATTCATGCATTTTCTCATTCACGCATTTTCCTCATACTTTCCGCTATCTTTGCTTCCTAAAACTACTGTGCATGAAATTCGAAGAGTATTCCATTTCGTTTGAGTTGAAAAAGAATCTTGAACAACAAGGTTTCAGGCGGCCAACCGA
>DAOPKR010000124.1:0-13674 GCA_035391305.1 Draconibacterium sp. | reverse complement strand
AAATTAAGGTTGTGAGTAGCGATTTAATAATTGATGTAACTCCATCCGAAATTGTTATTGCATTACAAGAGGATAGAAAACTTGTAGAATTAACCAGGGAGAAAAGCGGAGCAAGATTTGCAGTAGGAGACATTTATCTTGGCAAGATTAAAAAGATAATGCCCAGTTTAAATGCCGCTTTTATAGATGTTGGTTATGAAAAAGATGCTTTCTTGCACTATCTCGATCTTGGACCTCAGTTCGCAACATTAAACAAATTCCTTAGGTTAAGTTCTTCTTCAAAAAGTAAAGTTTCATCCCTTGGAAGAATACAATCAGAACCGGATATCAATAAAGAGGGAAAAATAAATGAGCTTTTAAAAGAAGGTCAAAAGATCATCGTTCAGGTTTCAAAAGAACCAATTTCAACTAAAGGTCCCCGCTTAACATCTGAAATTTCGATAGCAGGTAGAAATTTGGTGCTAATGCCATTTAGTGACAAAGTTTCAGTGTCACAAAAAATAAAAACCAACGAAGAGAAAAACAGGCTAAAAAAACTTGTTCAAAGCATAAAACCACGTAAATACGGTGTAATTGTGCGAACAGTAGCTGAAGGCAAAAAGGTTGCTGAACTTGATCAGGAACTAAATGGTTTGGTTACTAAATGGGAAACTACTTTCAGTAAACTTGGCAAAGCAAAAACACCATCGCTCATCATCGGGGAAATTGATCGTACAACGGCTTTATTACGTGATATCTATCATGCCGATTTTAATAGTATTATTGCTAATGATGAGTCGGTATGTAACGAAATCAGCAATTATATAGGCAGCATTCAGGCTGACAAAAAAAAGATTGTGAAATTTTACAAAGGACGTACTCCAATATTTGAACATTATGGAGTTGAAAAACAGATTAAATCTGCTTTTGGTAAAACTGTGTCTTTTAAAGATGGTGCATATTTAATTGTTGAACACACCGAAGCTTTTCATGTAATTGACGTTAACAGTGGAAACCGGGTGAAGGTGGGAATGGATCAGGAAACAAACGCACTGGATGTAAATTTAGCTGCTTGTGATGAAATTGCAAGACAATTGAGATTGAGGGATATGGGCGGAATTATCGTAATTGATTTTATCGATATGCACGTTGCAGCAAACCGGCAAAAAGTTTATGACCACATGAAAGAGGTAATGGCTGCAGACCGTACAAAACACAATATATTACCTCTAAGTAAGTTTTGCCTGATGCAAATTACACGTCAGCGTGTGAGGCCGCAGGAAACAATTGAAACCGCAGAAAACTGCCCGACATGTAAAGGAACCGGTAAAATTGTACCTTCTGTTCTCTTTGCCGACGAACTCGAAAGCAAAATAAAATATGCTTTTAACGATTTACACAAAAAGAAATTGGTATTGAAAGTTCATCCATATGTAGCGGCATATCTTACAAAAGGAATAAAAAGTGTGCGGAATAAATGGTTTCTTGAATATTTTAAATGGATTAAAATTGAGTCAAATAATTCATTTACTTTTCTCGAATATCACTTTTTTGATGACAATCATGAAGAGTTAATTTTATGAATGAAAAAAGCCGTTTAATCAATAAAGCGGCTTTTTTCATGTTTTTAAGTGAATATTTGTCATATCATTGTAATCGGATTGATATTTGTTATATGTGAATATCTATATTTGTAAATATGAATTTCAGAATTAAATTACAGTCATAAAAAATGAAAAAAATATTCGTACTTTTTACACTCATCTTTACCACGTTATTTATTAATGCACAAATAGTCAACCCAACAAAGTGGGAGTTTGATTCAAAACAAAACGGAAAAGAAGTTGATTTAATTTTCAAAGCTACTATTGAAAGTGGATGGCATTTGTACGACACTGACCTTCCTGAAGGAGGGCCAATTGCAACATCCTTTGTGTTTGAAGATTCAACGTTATTTGAATTTGCAGGCGAAATCCTGAAAGAGCCACAACCCGAAATCCATTTTGATGAAACATTTCAACTGAATGTCGGATATTTTAACGGTCGGGCTGTATTAACCCGGAAAATAAAACTGAAATCTGATGATCCTGTTGAAATAAAAGGTTTTGTGCTTTTTATGAGTTGTAATGATGAAACATGTACACCTCCCGAAGAGTCGAAATTTATGTTCAGCTTCAATCAGGCAGCACAAACCACAGGCACAATTGCTGAAGATACTAAGTTGAATTCAGAAACTTCGCTGAACAACGGGAGTGGCCAAACACTGTGGTTATTTATTTTAATTTCGGCATTGGCAGGTTTTGCGGCAATTCTTACTCCCTGCGTTTTTCCAATGATTCCGATGACAGTTTCATTTTTCATGCGAGGTAGTGAAGATCGCGGAAAATCAATTCGGACAGGCGTATTTTTTGGAGGTTCCATTGTTCTGATCTTTACTTTACTGGGAGCTCTGTTTTCTATAGGTATTTTCGGCCCTAATGTTGGCAGTGTTTTAAGTACTCATTGGATTCCAAATTTGCTGTTTTTTATATTGTTCCTTGTGTTTTCAATATCATTTTTTGGTGCTTTTGAGTTGGTTCTGCCAAGTGGATTGGTAAATAAAACAGATGCAAAAGCAGATAAAGGAGGTTTGATTGGTGCGTTTTTTATGGCTTTAACAACAGTTATTGTTTCATTTTCATGCACCGGACCATTTATCGGAGCATTGATAATTCAGGCAGTTCAGGATGGCGGATTACGCCCGTTGTTGGGCATGTTTGTTTTTGGGCTGGCTTTTGCAACACCTTTTACGTTGCTGGCTATTTTCCCTTCAGCACTAAATAAATTGCCAAAATCCGGTGGCTGGTTAAATTCTATTAAAGTTGTATTTGCTTTTATACTATTAGCTTTTGGTTTGAAATTTTTAAGCAATATCGATCAGGTTTATGGTTTTGGAGTTCTGAGCCGCGAAATCTATTTATCAATTTGGATTGTTGTTTTCTCTTTACTTGGTTTGTACTTCCTTGGTAAAATTAAATTTTCGCACGACAGCGATTTGCCGTTTGTTGGAGTTGGCCGGCTTTTCCTTTCTATAGTTACTTTTTCTTTTGTAGTTTATTTATTTACCGGACTGCTGGGCGCTCAATTATCAGCGGTTTCAGCTTTAATTCCGCCAGAAAGTGAGAATTCATATTTAAGTTCAAGAGCATCAAATGGTCAGGCATTTAATGTTGCAGAAGAATTATGTGGCCCTGCTAAATATGCCGATAAATTGCATTTGCCGAACGGGTTACCCGGTTATTTCGATTTTGAACAGGGATTGGCGTGTGCTAAAGAGCAGAATAAACCACTCTTTGTAGTTTTCAAAGGTCATGCCTGTTCGAATTGTAAAAAAATGGAAAATACGGTTTGGGAAGATGCTGAAGTGATGAAAATGCTTTCAGAAAAATATGTTGTTGTCGGGCTTTACACCGATGATCGCACAAAATTGACTGAAGAAGAAATATTTATATCAAAAGTTGATGGTGAGGAAAAGGATAATTTGGGAGAAAAAAACCTTGACCTTCAAATTTCAAAATATAAAACAAATAGTATCCCGTTTCATGTTATAATAAAACCTGATGGATCTGAAATAAAATTGGGGGTTACTTTTGATGATGAAGTGTTCAGGGATTTTATTGCGAAAGGGATTCAATAAAAAGTGATACGATGAAAGTTTCTGATTACATATTTTGGAATGTCGATACTCAATTCGATTTTGTTTCACCCAATGGAAAATTATATGTAACAGGTGCAGAACTTCTGAAACCCAATTGGGAAAAACTTACACAGCTGGCTAAAACCAATTTAATTACGGTTGTAAACACCGCTGATTGGCATTATCCCGGTTCAGCTGAATTATCAACAAATCCTGATTTTATAAATACTTTTCCCGAGCATTGTATGGCAAATTCTGCCGGGGCTGAATATATTGAAGAAACAAAACCTGAGAACCCGTTTGTAATTGACTGGGAAACTGAAAATTATATCAGCAAAAACAAAGTGGATACAATAAACCAAAGGAATATTATTATTAGAAAGGACGCATTTGATGTTTTTAGCGGAAATCCTTACACCGAGCAACTATTAAAGCTGCTTTCTCCGGAGACGATTATTGTTTACGGAGTTACAACAAATGTTTGTGTAAACGATGCAGTTGTAGGATTAGCGAAAAGAGGCAGGACTGTAATTGTTGTTGAAAATGCTATTAAGGAATTACCAAATATCCCGCTGCCTTTCGAAAATTGGAAAAAACTGGGCGTGAAAATGATGAACCTTGATAAAATTGGAAAAATGTTTCAAAGCTGATTTTAACTTTTACTTTGTATGTCAATTCCTTTTTCTTCCCAAAACCTTTTTTCAATTAGCAGGCTTTTCTTTACAGAGTTTCTAATCCACTGAATTTTGACGTCCAGTTTTTCCTCTTCACTCAAATGCCAGTCAATCGATTCTGAATCGCGGAGTTTTTGGGTTAAGTGGAATAAAATAATTGCGGCTGATACCGAGATATTAAAACTTTCGGTAAACCCAAACATAGGGATTTTAAGAAATTCGTCGGCTTCCTGGTTAATTGTTTCAGAAATACCGGGTAATTCTGAGCCAAATATTAAAGCAAATTTACCTTTCGATATATCAAAATCAGGAAGTTCAACATCTGTGGAATGTGGGGAAGTTGCTACAATTCGGTAACCATCATTTTTTAATTTTTGAATTGTCTTTAAACTATTGTCTTTTATCTTGTTGTAGGTGTTTATGGTTACCCATTTCGACGATCCCATTGATACTTCCGTGTCAACCTGAAATTGATTCCTGTTTTCAATGACATGCACATTTTGGATACCAAAACAATCGCAGGTGCGTAAAACGGCGCTTGCATTTTGAGGTTGAAAAACATCTTCCAAAACTACAGTAATATAATTTGTGCGGTTTTCAACAATTCTGTTATAAAGCGAAAGACGCTCGGGTGTGACAACTGCCGATAAGTATTCAAGAAGTTCACTTTTCATTTTGACTATTTAATAATATGATAAAAAGACAATAAAAAAAGGGAAACAAAGCGTTCCCCTATTTTTTTCTTTTTCCTGTTATTTGTACTAAACTGCGTCAGACAATTCAGCACCAGCTTTAAATTTCACAACTTTTTTAGCAGGAATTGTAATTTCTTTACCTGTTTGTGGATTTCTACCAGTTCTTTGACCACGTTCAGATACTGAAAATGAGCCAAAACCAATAAGAGCTACCCTGTCACCACCTTTTAAGGCGTCAGTTGTGGCAGCTACAAAAGCATCAAGAGCTTTTTTTGCGTCTACTTTAGTAAGGCCAGCTCCGGCGGCCATTGCATCAATTAACTGTGCTTTGTTCATACGGCAAAATTTTTATTAAATGGTTAAAATATTGATAAATAAGTGTTTAAATAAACTTATATTTCCAAATTAAGTTAAGTTCGAAAACTGAAACATATCAAAGATACTCAAAATACCAGTAAAATCAGTAGTTTCAGAGAACTTTGATATAGAAACACTAAATTCAGAAATTAGTTTTAAAAAAACAATCTTTATTCTCTTTTTTTTTGAGCAAAAATTTATTTTTTAGAAAAAAAAGGTTTTGTCGTTTAAAAAAATATCCTACTTTTGTCGCGCTCGGAGAGATGGCAGAGTGGTCGATTGCGGCGGTCTTGAAAACCGTTGAACTGAGAGGTTCCGGGGGTTCGAATCCCTCTCTCTCCGCTCTAAATCCATAAGATTTTCTTATGGATTTTTTAATGGGTTTTATTGTTGTTGATAACTATCAAAACATTGTTCTTTGTGAAATGAATAAAGTCGCTGCAAAAATCAATTTGTGTAGGTAATTTAGAATGTATTATTATATTTGCAGTCGCAAAAAAGAAACACGGGTGTAGCTCAGTTGGTAGAGCACTGGTCTCCAAAACCAGGTGTCGGGAGTTCGAGTCTCTCCTCCCGTGCAAATTGAAAAGGTCTTACGGAAGTGAGATCTTTTTTTTTTACTTTTCAATTCAAAAAATAAGTTTCATTTTTTCTTATTCTTTTAGGTATTTTCAACCCAAAATTTGAAAGCATGAAAGTGGATGTTTTTATTCCTTGTTTTATCGATCAGTTTTATCCCGAAACTGCATTTAATTTTATCAGGCTATTGGAAAGGGCAGGATGTACAGTGAACTACAATCCCGAACAAACCTGTTGCGGACAACCATCATTTAACAGCGGATACTGGAAAGAAACCAAAACTCTTGCAGTTAAATTTTTAAATGATTTTGAGAATGCCGGTATCATAGTTGCGCCATCAGCTTCGTGTACAGGCTTTATTAAGAATTATTACAGAAAGGTTTTTGCGGATGATAAAGTTCTTCTGGAGAAAACAAATCAATTAGCTCCCCGGATATTTGAATTTTCCGACTTTTTTGTCAATCATATTAAGAAGTTGGAGTTTGGATCAGTTTTTAATCACAAAGTTACTTTTCATGATTCGTGCGCTGGTTTGCGGGAGTATGGAATAAAAAGAGAACCGCGAATACTGCTTCAGAATGTAAGTGGTTTGGAATTGGTTGAAATGGAAAAATTGGAAACCTGCTGTGGTTTCGGAGGAACATTTTCAGCTAAATTTCATTCAGTTTCAACTGCAATGACTGAACAAAAAGTTGAACATGCCATGAAAACCGGTGCCGAATATATTGTATCAACAGAAGCCTCGTGTTTGATGAATATTGAAGCATATATTAGAAAACAGAAACTACCAATAAAAACAATTCATTTGGTTGATATACTTGCTTCGGGTTTGTAGATAATATTGAAATTGTTGTCGAATTGTCATTGTTATACTGTTTTCATCGTTAAAAAGAACATTTTCAACAACTATGACAACAAATACAACTATGAAAACCATCACGACTTCTTTCTTCTTTTCTTAAAAAATCTGCATTTTATGAAGTTTGGTATATCTTCCTTTTAAAGCCAGTAATTCGTCATGTGTACCTTGCTCAACAATTTCGCCTTTGTGGAGGACACAAATTAAATCAGCATTTTTAATTGTTGACAAACGATGAGCAATTACAAGCGAGGTCCGGTTTTTCATAAGATTTGTCAAAGCTTCCTGTACAAGTTTTTCCGATTCTGTGTCGAGCGCAGAAGTAGCCTCATCCAGAATTAAAATTGGCGGGTTGTTCAGTACTGCCCGGGCGATAGAAATTCGCTGTTTTTGTCCGCCAGAGAGTTTATCGCCACGATCACCAATTTTTGTCTGATAACCAGCCTCAGTTTCAATAATGAAATTATGGGCGTTGGCTATTTTTGCCGCCTTAACCACTTCATCCATCGTTGCATTTTCCATTCCAAAAGCGATGTTGTTGAAAATGGTATCGTTAAACAAAATTGGTTCCTGGTTCACATTTCCAATCATGTTCCGCAAATTTTTCATTTTCATATCGCGGATATCAATTCCGTCAATTGTAATTCTTCCGCTAACAACATCCCAGAAACGGGGCAAAAGGTCAACCATTGTTGTTTTTCCGCTACCCGACTGGCCAACGAGTGCAATAGTTTGTCCTTTTTTAATTGTCAGCGATACATTGTTTAAAACCGGTGCTGAATTGTACGCAAACGAAACATTCTCAAAAACTATTTGATTTTCAAATCTGGTAATTTCTATTGCATCAGGTTTGTCAGAAATATTTGATTTGGCCAATAATATTTTGTCAATCCTTTCCATTGAGGCCAACCCTTTTTCAACGCTGTAAAGTGCTGTTGAGAATGCTTTCGCGGGATTGATAATATTATAGAAAAATGCAAGATAACCGATAAACGCTGCTGCATTTAACGAACTTTCGTTGTTCAGAATCAATTTTCCGCCATACCACATTACAATCATTATAACGGCTGTACCCAAAAATTCACTAACGGGTTGTGCTAAAAACCGTCTCCACATCAATCTGTTCATCGTGAAGAAATAAGATTGATTCTCGGCTTCAAAACGTTTGGTGGCGCTTTCTTCAGCATTAAATGATTTTATAACCCGCAATCCTGAAAGATCTTCTTCAATAAGCGAAAGAATATCGCCCATTTTACTTTGCCCGATGCGGGATTCCCGTTTCAAACTTCTTCCAATTCGGCCAATGATATAACCTGCAATCGGAAACATAACAAAAACAAAGAGTGTTAAACTCCAGCTCATATAAACCATCACACCAACCGAAATTGCAATCAGAATTGGGTTTTTTATCATCATATCGAGCGAGTTCATTATTGAGTTTTCCACTTCAGCTACATCGCCTGTCATTCGGGCTATTATATCTCCTTTTCTCTCTTCCGAAAAATAGCCTAACGGAAGTCTTAATATTTTTCTGTAAATCAAAATTCTGATATCGCGAACCACACCATTTCTGATTTCAATCATTTCGTAATTTGAAAGATAGGTGAATAAAACTTTCAGAAATACCATGATAATTATGAAAATGCCAATATAAACCAAAGCCCGCTCATGGCCATACTGTGCAATTACTTTGCTGATATAAAAGTTGAAATTGGTAAGCAGCGAATCAAGCGAAAATCCCCATGGTACCTGTGTAGTTACCAATTCTTTCGAACCAAAAAGTATTTCAAGGGCAGGAATGAGCAACCCAAAGGAAAATGCACCAAAAACTGCACTAAGTATATTATAGAAAATGTTTAAAAACAACTCCTTTTTATAGGGTGGAATAAATCGCCGGAGCAGTTTCAGAAAATCTTTCATTGATTAAAAATTAGAATGAAGAGAGAAATATTTAATGGAAATGTGGGCAAAGAATTGCAGCATTATATTTTATGTTTTTGCCCATTTTATCCAAATAAACCTTTAAAATATTCCCGTGTAATTTTGTGGTGTAATTTGTTTCAGTTCCTTTTTTATTGTTTCTGAAACGTTTAGCCCTTCAATAAAATTGTGAATAGAGGTTTTGTTCATCACATTGTTATTTCTTGTTAAATCTTTCAATGCTTCATATGGATTTGGAAAAAACTCACGACGCAAAATGGTTTGAATTGCTTCGGCAACAACCGCCCAGTTTTCTTCCAAATCATTTTCAATAGCCGGTTCGTTTAGCAATAATTTGTTCAACCCTTTTATTGTCGATTTTAAAGCAATAACCGTGTGCCCAAAAGGAACGCCAATAAAACGTGTTACAGTTGAGTCGGTTAAATCGCGTTGCAACCTCGAAACCGGTAATTTTGACGAAAGCTGCTCGAAACCTGCGTTTGCAATCCCAATATTTCCTTCTGAATTTTCAAAATCAATTGGGTTTACTTTGTGTGGCATGGTTGATGAACCAACTTCGCCCTTTTTTATTTTTTGTTTGAAATATCCCATCGAAATGTACATCCAGAAATCGCGGTCGAGGTCGAGGATGATATTGTTGATTCGTTTCAGCGCGTCGAAAATGGCGCTGTAATTATCATAGTGCGCAATTTGTGTTGTGTAGCGCGAGCGTTCGAGTCCCAGGTTTTCTTTACAAAATTTATCAGCAAACTGTTCCCAGTTTATTTGCGGATAGGCAACAAAATGTGCATTGAAATTACCGGTTGCCCCACCAAATTTAGCATGGCACGGTAATGCTTTTAATTGTGTTAACTGAATCTCAATCCGTTCAATAAAAACCTGAATTTCTTTTCCAAGTTTTGTTGGCGATGCTGGCTGTCCGTGTGTTTTTGCCAGCATTGGAATACTTTTCCATTCGGCAGCCAAATCTTTAAGTTTTGCAAGTAATTCGTAAACCAGCGGATAATATTCATTTTTTACTGCATCCTGTATTGACTTTGGAATGGCCGTATTATTTGCGTCCTGCGAAGTCAGTGCGAAATGGATAAACTCTTTGTATTTTGCCAGTCCGAGTTTTTCAAATTCTTCTTTTATAAAATATTCAACCGCCTTTACATCATGGTTTGTCACATTTTCAATTTCCTTTATGCGAAATGCGTCATCAAGCGAAAAATTCTCAGTAATTTTTCTTAGTTCTTCAATTTGAGTGGCGCTGATTCCGGCTAATTGCGGCAATGGAATTTCACAGAGTGCGATAAAATATTCTATTTCAACAAAAACCCTGTATTTTATTAAAGCAAATTCGCTAAAATATTTCCACAGGTTCTCAACTTTGTTGCTGTATCTTCCGTCAACCGGTGAAATGGCGGTAAGTGAATTGATTTCCATTTTTATTTATATCTGTATTGAACGACAAAACTAACAAAATCAATGAACATGGGTTTTTTGAAAGAACGATAAAATTGAAATTTAATCATAAAATTGTTTTTACCTTCGCAGGTAAATCATTAAAAATAAGATGATGAAGAGATTAAAACATACATGGCTGATAGTTTTTCTTGTGCTTTCATTATTTGGAAATGCCCGCGATAAAGAGGAAAAACTTGTGTATAAACTCAATATTAAAGAGGAAATTACCAAGGCAACCTGGCGCCAGACACAGCAGGCGTTTGAAGCTGCTGATTCTTTGGGTGCCGATGCTTTTCTGATTCACATGAATACTTATGGCGGCCTTGTTTTAGATGCTGATTCAATTCGTACCAAGATCTTGCAAAGCCCGATTCCCGTTTATGTTTTTATTGATAACAACGCAGCTTCTGCAGGTGCGCTTATTTCAATTGCCTGCGACAGTATTTATATGCGTCCGGGCGGAAGCATGGGGGCGGCAACCGTGGTTAACCAAACAGGTGCAGCTTTGCCCGATAAATACCAGAGTTATATGCGCTCTACAATGCGTGCCACTGCTGAAGCGCATGGAAAAGATACAATCGTAACGGCAAATGATACAATTTACAAATGGCGCCGTGACCCCAGGATTGCTGAAGCGATGGTTGATCCGCGTGTTTTTATTGAAGGAATTATTGATACAGGCAAAGTTTTGACTTTTACCCCAACCGAAGCCATCGAAAATGGTTACTGCGAAGGAACGGCTGAAAATATTCAGGAAGTGCTGCGAAAAGTTGGTATTGAAGATTATAAAATTGTGGAATACGAACCCACATGGATTGAAAAAGTCATTGGTTTTCTTGTGCATCCAATGATTTCCGGTTTGTTGATCATGGCAATTATTGGCGGTATTTATTTCGAAATGCAATCGCCCGGCATTGGTTTTCCGCTTGGTGTGGCAATTTTGGCTGCAATTGCATATTTTGCCCCGCTTTATCTCGAAGGACTTGCTGCCAACTGGGAAATCATCATTTTTATTGTCGGGGTAATCCTGGTGGTTATTGAAATATTTGTCATTCCCGGATTTGGTGTTGCCGGAATTTCAGGAATCGTACTCATGTTTGCCAGCCTTGTTTTGAGCCTTATCAATAATGTCGATTTTAATTTTGAAGGAGTTGAAATGGGACATGTTGGAGTAGCAGTTACTACTGTGGTTTTGGGCATTTTTGGCGGATTTGTCCTGTCGCTTTATTTGGGGAACAAGTTGTTTTCGGCAAATTCGGGCATGTTTCGGAACCTGTCGCTGAAATCGGTTCAGGAAGTAAATGACGGTTTTGTTTGTGTTGAAACCGGAATGTTTGAGTTGAAGGGAAAAACAGGAATCTCAAAAACCGTGCTGCGCCCCGGAGGAAAAGTACTTATCGACGGCGAAGTTTTTGATGCGGTTGCCATCAGTGGCTTTATAGATAAAGACACAGAAATAATTGTTTCAAAAGTTGAAGCCACACAGCTTTATGTTGATAAAACAAACTAAAAAAGTCCTCAGACAAGATATTTATTTACTGCATTTAAGTTACGATTACATCCACCGCGAACCGGTTTTTCATATCCTTTTAAGGTTGTTGTTTATTTCCGGTTCAAACAAGCGGCTTGCTGCTTTGTTATCAATTTAAAAAGAAATTAAATGGAATACATTATAAAATATTTTAACGAACTCTGGTTCCTGCTTCTCGAAATGGCGCCGTGGCTTTTGCTGGGATTGATTTTTGCCGGATTGCTGAAAGTATATTTTCCGCAAAAACACATTGATAAATACCTTGGAAAACCCAATTTTAAATCGTCGGTAAACGCATCTTTGCTTGGTATTCCAATGCCGCTTTGCTCGTGCGGGGTTATCCCCACCGGGATTTCATTTTTTAAAAACGGCGCATCAAAAGGGGCAACCAACTCGTTTTTAATTTCAACACCGCAAACAGGTGTAGATTCAATTTTTGCAACATACTCGATGCTGGGCTGGCCTTTTGCGGTGCTGCGGCCGGTTGTGGCGTTTGTTACAGGTGTTGTTGGCGGCGCTTTAACAAATTGGTTGATTAAGGAAAAACCGGTTGCTAAAACTTCTCCGTTTGCAAGTTTTAAAATTGATACCGCTGTTTTGGGTAAAACCGATAAAACCTGCAACGACGATTCGTGCGGATGCAACGAGCCAAAAATGGAAGACAAGCGTCATTCACTTGTTCGCGCTGCCGACTATGCTTTTGTTGAATTGCTCCAGGATATTGCAAAGTGGTTAATTCTTGGTTTTTTAGTGGCCGCTTTGATTTCAGTGGCCTTGCCCGATGATTTTTTCAGCTCTTTTAAAGGACTTGGCCTGATAGAAATTCTTGTAGTTCTGGCGGCTTCAGTTCCTATTTATGTTTGTGCAACCGGTTCAATACCAATTGCGGCAGTTTTGCTCATGAAAGGAGTTTCTCCCGGCGCAGCGCTTGTTTTTTTAATGGCTGGTCCGGCAACAAATGTTGCTACAATGACAGTTTTGGGGAAAACTATGGGACGAAAATCGCTTACCATATATTTGTCAACTATAATTGGTGGCGCAATTGTTTTTGGGTTGCTTACAAACTGGCTGATTCCGGCAGATTGGATTTTAAGCAAAGTGATGCACGTTCATGGCGATGGTTCTGAACATGAAATGTTGCCCGGATGGTTGCAGTTGGGTTCTGCTTTGCTGCTTATTTTTTCGATAGCAGGCGGATATTTTTATTCAATATTTAAAAAGAAAAACAGAATGGAAAAAATTGAAGGAATTACTGTAAATGTAACCGGAATGACCTGCTCTCACTGCGAAGCAAATGTGAAGCGCAACCTTGAAGCATTGACAGGGATTACAAATGTTGTTGCCGACAATAAAAGTAACACGGTGAAAATTTCGGGGACTAAAATTAATCTTGCAAAAGTGAAGGAAACTGTCAACGGATTGGGATATAATTTTGTGGATTGAAATATTCCTTTTCTGTTTATAAATCCGCGATTCTGAAAACACTGTCCCCGAATTTATTTTTCCTAATTTTAAGGAAAAATTGAAATCATGAAGATTCTCAAAAATCAAAATCTAATCTGTTTCCTGATACTTGTAGTTTTTGTTGGCTGTTCGGGAAACAAAAATCAGAAGGAAACACAGGTTTTGGAAAAATCATCAGAAGAAATCAGCATTGATAAAAATTCTTTATTCGATGGTAAAACTCTTGAAGGATGGAAAGTTACCGAATTTGGCACTCAGGGGCCCGTACTTGTTTCCGGCGGGAAAATTATTTTGAATTATGGCGATGGATGCACCGGAATTACATGGCAAAATGAGTTTCCGAAAGTTAATTATGAGGTTACGGTGGAAGCTCAGAAAACTTCAGGCAACGATTTTTTCTGCGGAATGACTTTCCCGGTTAACGACGAATTTTGCAGCTTAATTGTAGGAGGGTGGGGCGGACCGGTTGT
>DAOPKR010000123.1:6287-13728 GCA_035391305.1 Draconibacterium sp. | reverse complement strand
AAAACAATTAAACAATGTTCAGAAAACAGAAAACTAGAAACAATTAAATCGTCATTATATCTTTCTCCTTAGCTTTCACTAAGTTTTCAACAGTAATACCAAATTCATTTGTTAATCTTTGAACTTCGGCTTCAGCATCTTTCTCCAAATCCTCTGAAAGCCCTTCTTTTTGGAGCTTTTTTAAACTTTCATTCGAATCTTTACGAACTGTTCGAATACTTACTTTTGCATTTTCACCTTCCTGCTGAGCTTGTTTTACAAGCATCCTTCTTCTTTCTTCAGTAAGCACGGGAACATTTATGCGGATTATTTCACCATTGTTATCAGGATTAAACCCTAAATTGGCATTCATTATTGCCTTTTCTATAACTGGTATCATTCCTTTTTCCCAAGGTTGAATAGCAACTGTTCTTGCATCAGGCGTACTGATATTAGCAATTTGGTTTAAAGGAGATAAACTCCCGTAATATTCAACCGTTACTCCATCCAACATAGCCGGTGAGGCTTTACCTGCCCTTACATGTAATAATTCCTTTTCGAGGTGTGCAATTGCTGCTTTCATTTTCTCCTCGGTATGCTCTAAAATAAAATCAACTTCTTCTTGCATCAGGATAAGCCTCTTTTCAATTAACTGTTAGCAAATATAGAAAAAATATTTTTAGATGAAATTTAATCCCTAAAATAATCTAAAAACTGTTAAAAAAAATTAGCGCTTCACAATTGTACCAATGTTTTCGCCAGCTAAAACTTTTTTCAAATTTCCTTTTTTATCCATATTAAAAACCAATACAGGCAAATTATTTTCGTTACACATTGTAGTTGCAGTGAGATCCATAATCTTCAGATTGCGCTTGTAAATCTCGTCGAAAGTTATTGTGTCAAACTTTGTTGCTGAAGGATCCTTTTCAGGATCGGCAGTATAAATTCCATCTACCCGCGTACCTTTTAACATTATGTCGGCTTCAATTTCAATTCCCCGCAAAGCACTTGCTGTGTCGGTGGTAAAATATGGATTTCCTGTTCCACCGGAAATAATTACAACTTCGCCGTTTATTATGGCTTCAATTGCTTTTTCCTTTGAATAAAACTCCCCGATTGGTTCCATTCGTATTGAAGTCATTACCCTTGACTTAATTTCAACATTTTTTAGTGCCGAATTCAATGCCAGACTATTGATAATGGTTGCTAACATTCCCATTTGATCGCCTTTTACCCTGTCGAAACCTTTTGCAGCACCGCTCAATCCGCGAAAAATATTGCCACCTCCAATTACGATTCCAATCTGAACACCGGCCTTCACCAACATTGCAATTTCTTCTGCATAATCGTTTAACCGGTTTTGATCGATACCATATTGCTGGTCGCCCATTAAAGACTCACCACTTAATTTTAATAGAATCCGTTTGTACTTTGTCATTTTACTGTTTTTATTTATTCAATTTCGATTCCTTTTTCGTTACACAACTGCACAGCCAATTCGCTAAGCTTGTATTTTTGGATTTTACCGCTGGCAGTCATCGGAAAATCTTCGACAAAGAAAATATACTTTGGGATTTTGAACCTCGCAATATTTCCCCGGCAAAAATCAATTATTTCGTCTTCTGTAAGTTTTTGTCCTGATTTTAATTTTACGAATGCCCCAACCGTTTCACCATATTTCCTGCTTGGAATACCGGCCACTTCAACCACTTCTATCTGTTTAATATTATAGAGGTAATTTTCGATTTCTCTCGGATAAATATTTTCGCCACCCCTGATTATCATATCTTTTATCCGACCGGTAATCCGATAAAAACCATCTTCGGTTTTAACAGCTAAATCACCCGAATGCAGCCAACCATCCTCATCAATTGCTCTATCTGTTGCTTCCTGATTTTTATAGTATCCTTTCATTACATTGTAACCCCGGCAACATATTTCACCCTGTTCTCCGGGCATACAGATCTTTCCGGTTTCATGATCAACAATTCTAACTTCGACATTTGGGAACTCGAACCCAACGGTTGTAGCGCGAACTTCTGCCGAATTATGAGTACGGGTAGCAGTCATCCCCGGCGATGATTCAGTTAAGCCATAAACTATAATAATATCTTTCATGTGCATTTTAGTCATCACCTGCTGCATTGTTTCGATTGGACAGAGCGCACCTGCCATAATACCCGTGCGTAACGAACTCAAATCGAACATATCAAACATGGGGTGGTTTAATTCCGAAATAAACATAGTTGGCACTCCATATAAAGCTGTGCATTTTTCCTTTTGAATTGATGCCATTACAATTACCGGGTCAAAATCTTCAGTAAAAACCATTGTTGCACCATGCGTTATAATTGCACACATAGCCAAAACACAACCAAAACAATGAAAAAGCGGAACACAAACCAGCAATTTTTCGCTGGACGTGAATTTCATGCACTGACCGGCGGAATATCCATTGTTCAATATATTATGGTGTGAGAGCATAACACCTTTGGGGAAACCAGTTGTGCCCGACGTATATTGCATATTAATAACATCGTGGCAACCGAGATTTTCCTTTACACTTTCCAATTCGAGATCGTCAACATGTTTGCCCAATAAAATAAGTTCGGAAGTGTTGTACATCCCACGGTGTTTTTGCTGGCCAATAAAAACCACATTTTTGAGTTCGGGAAAATTCGATGAATGAAGCTCGCCACGTGACTGACTTTTTAATTCCGGAACCAGGTTAAATATCATATTCACATAATCACTGTCGCGAAAACCGTCAACAATACAAAGTGTATTTATGTCGGCATCTTTCAGTAAATATTCGATTTCAGATAATTTGTAATTCGTGTTAATTGTTACGAGAATTGCTCCAATTTTAGCAGTTGCAAACATAATTGTTGTCCAGTCAGGAACGTTTTTTGCCCAAATCCCGACTTTGTCTCCAGGTTTGACTCCAATAATAAGAAAGCCTTTCGCCAAATCGTCAACCCGCTGGTTAAATTCGGAGTAAGTGAACCGAAGATTACGGTCGGGATAAATCATGAATTCTTTATCAGGGGTTTTGTATGCCCACTTTTCAAGCATTTCGCCTAAAGTTGAATCAAGCAATTGCATTTTCTTGTTTTAAAGTGTAAGTTAAAATTATGAATGCACTAAAGAGGATAATAAACTACTCCCAAAATTCTGGCCTTTTGATTTTCAGCAGCATGAACATTGTGGGCTACAATTGAATCGAGATAAATGCTGTCGCCTTCACTCAAAGTATAAATTTCTTTTCCATAATTAATCTCTACTTTCCCTTGCAAAACATAAATAAATTCTTCGCCCTCGTGCGATGAAAGTTTGTAGTCAGGATGCGCTGAAGGCTCAATTTCAATCATAAATGGCTCCATGTGCCGGCCATTTTTATCCTGTGCCAGCGAATAAAAGTTCAAATGCTCGCGGGCTGAATCATCTTTAGTGGAAAAACTCAATGCCGAATTTGCCGAACCTGCTTTAACGATAACGGGACCAAGTTGATCCTGATCATCAAGAAAAGTTCCGATACGCACACCAAGAGCACGTGTGATTTTTATTAAATGCCCCAGGGAAGGAACTGATCCTTTTTCTTCAATATTTTCAAGCTGCCTTTCGTCGAGATTTGCCTTAACTGCCAAATCAGAACGGGAAATCTGTTTGAACTCCCTGAAATCTTTGATTTTCCTACCTATTTTGTTTTTGGTTTTCATGTTGATTGAATATTTGTATCGTGCAAAATTATATTTTGAAAATGTAGGAACAAAGTCAATCAATAAAAAAAGGTGCCCGAAACCGGACACCTTTCAATTTATTTTAACATAAAATCTAAATCCAACGAACATACCTAAAATCCTGACGGTGTGCCAGGTTTTTGTTTTTTGCATAAATTCTGAAACCATAATTATATGTTCCAGGATGATTTGGGTGCAGATTGTGTTTATAACAGCAAACTGTGCCTTCGCAATTTTCGGCCAGAAGTTCAACAGTTTCAATTATACGGGCATTTTCTTTATTATCGTTTTCGGTAATAACCAGTTCCAAACCAATTTCACTGCATGACAAACCCTTTAAATCAAGAGATACTTTTACCGGATACTCCTGACCGATCTTCATTTTGTTTGTAATCCCATCCGATATTTCAATATTTTTTACTTCAATTGAATTCCAGGCTTTGCTGATTTTATATTTCCAGGCTGCCATTTCTTTTGCCAGTTTAAAATTATCAGCTTTTACCCTGCCGGCTCTTTCGAATTGCGGATTATAGTAACGATCCTGATAATCCCGAATCATACGCGCGGTTGTGAAATTGGGTGCAACCTGGGCAATTGTATTCTTAATATAACTTACCCATTTTTGTGGAACACCGGTTTTATCCCTATCATAAAACGACGGTACAATTTCCTCTTCGAGAATGTTATAAATAGTTTCGGCATCCAATTCATCCTGAAAATCCTGGTATTCAAAAGTACGTTCGGCAGGGAGCGCCCAACCTGCATCTTTTTTATATCCTTCTACCCACCAGCCATCGAGTACTGAGAAGTGCATTGTGCCGTTCATAACACCTTTTTCGCCACTTGTACCTGATGCCTCAAGCGGACGGGTTGGTGTGTTCAGCCAAACATCAACTCCCTGCAAAAGTGTTTTTGCAAGGTTCATGTCATAATTCTGAATAAATAATATTTTTCCCCTGAATTCAGGTCGTTTTGAAATTTCAACAATATTTTTTATTAAATCCTGACCCGCTTTATCGGCCGGATGCGCTTTCCCGGCAAAAATAAACTGCACGGGATGATCAGGATTATTGACAATTTTTGATAAGCGATCCAAATTACGGAACAACAAATAGCCACGTTTGTAAGTAGCAAAACGCCTTGCAAAACCAATTGTAAGAGCTTTTGGGTCAAGTCGTCCTAAAATTTCAGAAACTAAATTTGGATGCTGATGAAGTTTTATCCAGTTATCGGAAAAACGTGCTTTTATTAAATTGATTGATTTTAAACGAAGACTTTCGCGAAGATCCCAGATTTCATTATCGGGAACATTGTAGATATTTTTCCAGGATTCAAAATTGAGTTGGGAAACAGGAAAATCTCCACCAAAATATTTTTTATGTATTTCTTTCCATTCCGGTGCAGTCCAGGTCGAATAGTGAACTCCATTTGTAACGTATCCAATTTCAAGTTCTTCTTCAAGAAAACCGGGGTACAGATTTTTGAGAACCATTTTGCTGACATCGCCATGCAACATGCTTACACCGTTTATTCCCTGAGAAAGGTTACTTGCCAGAAAACTCATATTGAAATGATCTTCATTGGTATTAGCTTTTCCCAGCATCAGGAATTCATCCCAGCTTAAACCAATTCTTTCCGGAAAATTTTCCATATAATGCCTGAACATATCAACATGAAACGAGTCGTGTCCGGCGGGTACGGGTGTGTGGGTTGTAAAAACCGTAGAAACTCTCACAACTTCCCTTGCTTCGGCATAAGTTAAACTTTCGTTGCCAATTAAATCAGCAATTCTTTCGATGCCAATAAAAGCTGCGTGTCCTTCGTTGCAGTGATAAACATCTGATTTATAACCAAGTTTATTCAAAGCCCTTATTCCACCTAAACCCAGTAACATTTCCTGTTTGAGCCTGTTTTCATTGTCGCCGCCATATAAATGGTGAGTAACCGACCTGTCATATTCTTCATTTTCAGGGCGATCAGCATCAAGAAGGAAAAGTTTTATACTACCAACATTTACCTGCCAAACTTTTGCGACTATTTTTCTGCCAGGATATGCAACTTCAACTGAAATCCACTCGCCATTGCTGTCAAGTGCCGGTTGCACCGGAATTTTTGAAAACTGCTGAGCTTCATAATTTGCTATTTGTTCGCCGTTGATACCCAGTGATTGTTTGAAATATCCGTATCGGTACAACAAACCAACTGCTACTAAATTAACATTTGAATCGCTTGCCTCTTTAAGGTAGTCGCCTGCCAAAATACCCAAACCGCCTGAAAAAATCTTGAGACTGTCATGTAAACCATATTCCATACTGAAATAAGCAATTTCAGGGCCTGCTGGTTCTTTTCTTTCTTCCAGATATTGCGTTAACCGCGTATGAGCGTCGTTCATCCTGATAACGAAATCTTTATCTTTAACAAGCTGCGACAACCGTTTGTAACTTACCTGTTCTAAAAGAACAATCGGGTTGTAATGACATTCTTCCCAGATTTCATTATCTATATATTTGAATAATTCGCCAACTTCAGTATTCCAAACCCACCACAAATTTCTTGATAAATCCCTTAACGGGCTTAAACTTTCGGGGAGGTTTGGGTCAACAATTATTTTTTTCCAAACCGGTTCAAACACTACCGGTTTATCTATATATCTAATTCCGTTTGATTCCATTTTAGTTATTTTAAATTCAAAATTATATCAACGATATGGTGCAAAAATAATCTTTCCGCTTACAAACGTTACAAAAACACTATTAAATTGGGTAAGGGTTACGATGAAATAATATTAATAATTAACAATTGGAAAATGTTGCAGCTCTATTACTTTCTTCTTCCCCTTTTTTGCAACGCTAAAATATTGGCTTCCAATTTCTTTATTTTTTCTTCCTTTTCATTAATTAAGTTATGCAATGAAGCTATTTCATTATCAATTTCGTTTACCGGCACAAATGAATTCAGCCTGATTTTAAAATCACTCAACACATTCATATAATTTACGAATGCTTCGAAAGGTGTATTAAACGGATTATAGTAACTATGATCTTTCCCGTCAGAAAAATACTTTGTTGACATATAATAGAAGTGGTCGCTTACCTGCAGGTAGTTCCAGTCTTTTAACAATTCATCATCGGTACATTTTCGAATTTGGTCATTGAGGCTGTATAATTTTCCGAAAGCTTCTTTTTGCATCCCGTTTCCGAGCCATGCGGTTAAATCGCGTTCTTCATCGGCCCACGAAATTGGGGTTGGCACACTCACAATTGAGATTGGTTGTAGTTCCTCAATCATTTCAGAAGGTGTAGCCAATTTTAATGATTTGTGCTTTGCAATTTTCGCAAGTAAACTTTCCAGAAAATCGAAAATACCTGTTTCTTTTGCCTGCCTGTCGCCAATGGCTTCGTAACTTAAAAACAGGTTTACAACTTCATCTTTGGGATTTATGTTTTCCAGCCATGATATAAACTTTTCAGCTGTTAACGGGAAATCAGACCAGTTTGTATCAGCAAAGCGAAATGCAATATCGTCACTTAACTTAAAATTCCTCATCAGTACTTTTAGCCTCGGGTTCAGGGCATTTACATATAAATAATTCGGGCTCTTCCAGCCAAGTACATGTTTGGCGCCTTCTGTCAGCATTGCACTGTAACCCAATTCGGCAATGTGCGCACCTATTTCATCGGAGTAAATCATTTCGGTATTACGAAAAACCCGGGGTTGAACAC
>DAOPKR010000123.1:0-6187 GCA_035391305.1 Draconibacterium sp. | reverse complement strand
GCTATTTTATTCATTATCGATTCGTTTGTAAAATCATCATAATAATAATGATCGTTACCAATATCGAAAAAATGATACCGTCGGTGCCTAAATGGTTGATGCACCTGAAAAAACAAACAAACTGTCTTCATAATAACTTTTTAAAAATGTATGATGGATTTATAAACATTGGTAACTTCACGCGCTGAATTTATCCACTCAAAATGGCCAACTTCATGTTTGCCCTCATTTTTGAAATGAGCTGCAAGCGCACTATAATTTATTAGCCCGTAAATTGCATCAGCCATTTCAATGGTGTCCCAAAAATCAATTTTAATGGCATTTTTAATTACCTCGGCAACACCCGATTGATTGGAAATAATAACCGGCACATTAAATTGCATGGCTTCAAGTGGCACAATACCGAAGGGTTCAGAAACCGAAGGCATCACAAAAACGTCGGTAATCTGCAACATGTGTGCAACATTATTCCCGCTTAAGAAGCCTGTAAAATGAAAATGTTCTGAAATGCCAAGTTCAGCTACACGCGCAATCATCTGGTTCATCAGGTCACCGCTTCCGGCCATAACAAACCTAACTTTTT
The DNA here is from genome assembly GCA_035391305.1 of Draconibacterium sp. Lineage (GTDB taxonomy): Bacteria > Bacteroidota > Bacteroidia > Bacteroidales > Prolixibacteraceae > Draconibacterium. The sequence goes on along the minus strand of DAOPKR010000123.1, from coordinate 5,604 downwards.
TCATTTTCTTAAGCAATAAATTTGCAGCTTCCACAAAATATTCGGGACCTTTCTGAGCGGTTATTCTACCCAAAAACGTTACTACCTTTTCATCGAACCCTTTTTTGAACTTTACTTCATTTTCGTTTGAAACCGGTTCAACCGCATTATATACCACTGTAATTTTTTCAGGCGGAATGCCATATTTCCCGATAATGATTTTTTTTGTGAGGCTGCTCACTGCAATAATTCTGTCGGCCATTTCCATTCCCTCACGTTCGATAGCATAAACACGCGGATTAACACTGCCCCCACTCCTGTCGAAATCGGTTGCATGTACATGTATTACCAGTGGTTTTCCCGAAATTCTTTTGGCAGCCATACCAGCCGGATAAGCAAGCCAGTCGTGGGCGTGGATGATATCGAATTGATTGTTTCGGGCAATTATTTCGGCTACCCAGGCGTAATTCCTGATTTCATTTAGTAAACCACCATCATAATTACCTGTAAAATCGACTTTAAAACCTTCATCGGTTTTAATAAACCGGGTTTTCTTTGAATAAATTTTGCTTTTCAAATTCCAGAATTCCTGTTCTCCCAAGTATGGAACCAACTCAGATTCAACTTCGAAATAATCTATCTTTTGCCGGGCATCTTCAAATTGAATTTTCTTTTGCAGAATTGGAACCTGGTTGGCCCCTATTAATTGTATATCAACCGGATTTTCATCGCCAAAAGCTTTTGGTACAACGAAAATTACCTCCACCTCATTCAGTTTTGCCATTCCTTTGGTTAATCCAAAACAGGCGGTACCAAGTCCTCCGGAGATATGCGGCGGGAATTCCCACCCAAACATTAGTACCTTCATAATCAAAATATTTACTCCTTATAATTTTGGACAAGGTGCGTTGCATATACTACACTTGCCACGCTCCATGCCTGCGAAATTGCTCCTTTTGCTCGGTGTGGGGGATTTCCGTTATACATTTCCGACATTGTTCCGATACAATGTTCTGTAATGTCATCCTCAAATCCGTCCATCAGTTTTTTTACAAAAGCGAGGCCGCCCTTTTTATGGATTTTCAGATAAGCTTCAACAAAAAACTGGATCAGCCAGGGCCAAACTGCGCCTTGATGAATGGCATGCTCACGTTCATTTGGCCCACCTTCAACAACTCCTTTGTAGCGTAAATGTTCAGGTGAAAGTGAACGCAAACCTCGTTTTGTAAGCAACGCCTGTTCTGCAACACTAAGTACCGATTGTTTTTGTTCCTTACTTAAAGGTGAATATTCCATGGCAATTGCTATTACCATATTCGGGCGAACCGACCAATCAGGTCTTCCGTCTTTTACAAAATCTGCCAAATGCTCATGACCTTCGTTCCAAAAAGTCTTTACAAATGCATCTCCCACTTTTTTGATCATCCCTTTCCATTGATCGGCAAAACTTTGATCGCCTGCCGAACCTGCAAGCTCAACTGCAAAACAAATGGCATTGTACCAAAGTGCGTTTATTTCAACAGGCATCCCTTCGCGCTGAACAACAGCTTTACCGTCAATCAAAGCATTCATCCATGTTAGTGGCAAATTATCTTTTTGTGCATACACCAAACCTTCGCGCGTTGTACCAATATACTTCAGACCCGAATTTTTATATGCATTCAGAATTTCGCGGATTGCCTTTCCGTACTTTTCCCAGATTTCTGTTGCATGGTTGTATTTTCTGAAATATTTCATAATGGCCCAGATAAACCAAAGCGGAGCATCAGCAGAATAATAAGTTGGATCTTTTTGGTTAATTCCATCGGGAAAAAATCCATTTTTCAGGTAAGGCAAATAGGTGTCGAGCACATTGATGCAACTTTTAGGATGGTTTAACGAAAGGCACAAACCTGGCAATGAAATAAAAGTTTGACGGGTAATACTGTCGTACCAGGGGTATCCGGCAATGATGTCGGTACCGTTTTTTTTGTGCATAACAAATTGTTCGGCAGCGTTGTCAAGCGAATTCAAAAAAGAGATTCTTTCTAACCTGTTGTTTTTTTCGTTTGTAAATATTTGCTTTAACGAAGTGGTTTTTGCTTCGATAGTGCCCGCTGCAAAAATCAGACTTTCGCCTTTCTTTATTGGCAGTTCAAAATAACCGGGAACAAATAAATCCTCAAGAAATTCGTAACCCCGACTGAGTTCTTTTATATATTCAATATTGTAATACCAATCGGGAACAGGAATAAATTCAGCCTTTTTATTGAATTGCATAAAAAGGTTGGGGTATTTGTCATATAGTTTTAAACTGATTCCGTTTTGCGCTTTTCCGAATTTTCGGTTGACAAACATATTAGCCTTGCTTAAATTATGAACCTGCCGGAATGCCAGGAACGGTTTCAGTCGCAGCTTAACAGGCATTGTTGCTTCTTCGAGCGTATATTTAACTAAAATCTGCTGTTCATCTTCAACCAAAACCTGCTCTTTTGTAAGCACAACATTTCCAACCCGGTAAATAGTTTTTGGTATGCGGTTGAATTCAACACTCCTGATATATTTATGCCCTTTAGGTTCGTAGGTCCCACCCTGAAACCGGTGGATTCCGAGATTAAACTCAGAACCGTTTTCGAGAATCGTTTCGTCGAGCGTAGATAGCAAAACATGCTTTTCGCCCCCGAAATTTTCGATTGGGCAAACCAGTAAGCCATGGTATTTTCGCGTATTACAACCGCTTATTGTAGTACTGGTATAAGAACCGGCCCTGTTCGATCTTAAAACTTCCTTATTCAAAGAATACTCAAGGTTAATTAACTGCTCCTTTTCGAATTTAAGGTAACTCATAATTTTACAATTTAAGGGTGAAGTTTTTGGTTAGAAATAATGAGAAATAGCTTAATGCCCTTCTACAAATGTAGGTTTTTATCCCTTTAAAACTGCTGTAAAGTGCGTTATTTTCTCACGTTCTGTAATAAAACATTTTTTCTCAGCTGTTAAATCCAAATGTTCGTTATTATGTTCCAGTTGAAGCGCTTTTTCATTCATCTTTTCCAAAAACCGGTAATATTCATCAGTATTGCCATGCAAGGGTTTGTGCCTGGCAGCTTTTACTATTTTATCCACCTTTTTGGCAGTTTCCCGGCTTTCAGAATCAACCAGGTTTTTTTCAAACTTTTCCCAGATATAATCAATTGCCACTTCAGAAATATGCAACATGTCGGGCGCATAAAACCTGTAATCACGGAGTTCGTCCATTACAATTTCGTAGGCAGAAAAATAGGTGCAAAAATCATCTCCAAAATCCCTGGTTATTGCATCGATTGCCAGCAATAATATAGCTTTGCTCCGCTGGTTTTCAACAGCCCCATCTTTCCAGTGCCGGATTGGGCTAACCGTAAAAACAACCTGAACCGATGGATTTACTTTTCTGATTTCAGTAAACAATTCAGTATAATTCTTAACGATTTCATCCACAGTCAACCGCTCCCTTTCGAATTCGGCAGCAGGGATTTTATGACAGTTTGAAACCGTTTGACCTGTTTTTTTATATTTATAAATCCAGGAAGTTCCAAAAGTGATGAATAAAAAATCAGCAGATTTCAGAAATTCAGCAGATAATTTAATTCTGTTGTTAATGATTTCAAGCGTTTCTTTTTTATTTGGAGATGAAAACCGTCCGTGATGAAAGAAACTGTGCCACAAACCATCGGCTTCCACTAAATCTTCTGAAGTAAAAACTTTTTTGTCAAGCAAAATCCGCAAGCCATTTGCCACCGAAACCGGGTTATATAAAATCCCAAATGGGTTTATATCGGTATTATATTTCAACTCCGCCATGCGATTCCCGATATTTTCAGTAAAACAAGAGCCTAAAAACATATTCTTTTTTGAATATCCTGTTTGTTTTTTAAAAATCGGGATTTCCACGGTTGTATGGAATTTTGATGAAGTCATTTATTTAACCTTTGGAATGTCAATCTTCTTAAAAACCAGCGCCGACCGTGCAGGAAGATAAAGTTTCAGGTAATGCTGGCTTGTAATTCCCGCAACCGGATGCGTGTAATAACTTATTTCTTCGTCAACCAGATCCTGTCCGCCAAACCTGCCCGAGTCGGTATTTAACATTACTTTATACTTTCCGGCGCCTAGCGGAATGCCATAATCAGTAAACGATTGTGTGGGATTGAAATTAAAAACGAATAAAAACAAACCCCGGTGGAAAGCCAAAACTTTGTCGGGTTTGTTTTCCATCACAAAATCGACTGTTGGAATTGTAAGCAACTTATTTTCACTTAATAGCTGAATCATTTCTTTATCAAAATCATAGAGCCAGTGATATTTTAGGTCGGGATCCCCGGCAATGCTCCAAAGCCGCCGGCAGTGTTTGTATGACCATCCGTTTCCTTCGCGCGGAAAATCAATCCATTCGGGGTGCCCGAATTCATTTCCCATAAAATTGAGGTAGGCGCCACCGGCAGCTGACGCAGTTGCCAGCCTAATCATTTTGTGCAGCGCGATTCCCCTGTCAACAATCATATTGGGCTGATCTTTTCGCATGCTGAAATACATTTCCTTATCGATCAGCCTGAAAATTATTGTTTTGTCGCCAACCAAAGCCTGGTCGTGCGATTCGGCATAACTTACAACTTTTTCGTCGAGCCGTTTTGAAGTGAGCTGGTAAAATATTTCGCCCATATCCCAGTCGTTATCCGATTTTTCTTTTATCAGTTTAATCCAAAAGTCGGGCACTCCCATTGCCATCCGGTAATCGAAACCAAGGCCGCCTTCCACAATCGGGTAGGCAAGCCCGGGCATTCCGCTCATATCTTCAGCTATCGAAATGGAAGCTGGTTTAACCTGTTTAATCAGTTTGTTTGCCAATCTGAAATAGGTAGTTGCTTCGTGATCGACATTGGCATCGAAATAGTCGTTGTAATTTGTAAACGCCTTTCCCAAACCATGGTCGAAATACAACATGCTTGTAACACCATCAAACCTGAACCCATCGAATTTATATTCATCGAGCCAGTATTTTATATTGGAAAGCAGGAAATGCAAGACCTCGTTTTTCCCGTAATTAAAACAGTATGAATCCCAGGCCGGGTGCTCTCCTTTTGCACCTTCGTGGAAGAACTGGAAACGGGTGCCGTCATAATTTCCCAAACCTTCAATTTCATTTTTTACGGCGTGTGAATGAACCAGGTCGATTACTACTGCCAAACCCATTCCGTGGGCTTCGTCGATTAATTGTTTCAGTTCTTCGGGAGTTCCGAACCTTGATGAAGCTGCAAAAAAACTGGAAACATGATATCCGAAACTGCCGTAATAGGGATGCTCAGGAATTGCCATCAACTGGATTGTATTGTACCCGTTGGCTTTTATGCGCGGAAGCATTTTTTCTCTGAATTCGTTGTAGGTATGAACACATTCTTCCTCACCCGCCATGCCAACATGCGCTTCGTAAATCAAAAGAGGTTCATCGCTAACCTGAAAATCCGGATTTTTCCATTTATAAGGATTTTCGGGCGACCAAACCTGGGCGTTAAAAATGTGGGTTGAGGAATCCTGAACCACACGGGTTGCCCAGGCCGGAATACGTTTACCAAAATTTATTGCCCAATGAACAGAAAGTGCATACAAATC
>DAOPKR010000122.1:11431-13944 GCA_035391305.1 Draconibacterium sp. | reverse complement strand
CAACTCAATTTGTATATTTGTCAACTTAATTTAAAGGCAATGGTAAATTCTATTTTATTTATAAGCGGTGGCGAAATTGTTTTGGTTATGCTTTTGGCACTTCTGTTTTTTGGTTCGAAAGCAATTCCTGATATTGCCAAAACACTGGGAAAAGGGATGCGCGAGTTTAAAAAGGCCACAAACGAAATTCAACGCGAAATTAACGACTACTCTTCTGATATAAAAAGAGATATGGATGAAATATCGAATTCGGTAAACAAGCAGGCTACCGAGATTAAAAAGGAAATGAATGAGGTTTCATCGTCGGTGAGCAGAGATGCTGATGAAATTACAAAAGAGATCAAAGAAAAATATGAGGATTAATTGAAATCCTTAAAACCTAAACCCAATTGGTAACAGGTTCGTCATTTCAAATACAATAACTCACATTTGATTAAAGCTGAAAACATAAAAAAATCGTTCGGCACCCTTGAGGTTCTTAAAGGCATTAACCTCGAAATTCCGATGGGGAAAATTTATTCGATTGTGGGGGCCAGCGGTGCCGGGAAAACAACTCTTTTACAAATTCTTGGAACATTGGGCAAGCCCGATAGCGGCAGCATTTATTTTAATGACCGAAATATTTCAACTTTTAACGAAAAGGAAATCTCGGCTTTCAGAAATAAGGAAATTGGTTTTGTATTTCAGTTTCATCATCTTTTGCCCGAATTTACAGCGCTCGAGAATGTTTGCATTCCGGCGTTCATTGCAAAAAAATCAAAATCAGAGGCAGAGAAAAAAGCATTGGAACTGCTCGATTATCTTGGTTTGTCTGACAGAAAAGAACATAAACCATCAGAACTTTCAGGTGGCGAGAAACAACGTGTTGCTGTTGCCCGCGCACTAATTAACAATCCATCGGTTGTTTTGGCCGACGAACCTTCGGGCAACCTCGACTCTGCCAACCGTGATGAATTGCACGAACTGCTTTTCAAACTGCGCGATGATTTTGGACAGACTTTTATAATTGTTACCCACGACGATAATTTTGCTGAACGATCGGATAAAATTATTCATATCAAAGACGGGATAATTGCAAATAGTTAATGCATGAATGTTGAGGAAGATGCATGAATGCGTGAATGTCAGTATCTGATAACTAATGACCTGTAATTAATGACCAGCGACAATTTCTATGATTTAAAATCTTTCCTTGATGAAAAGGTAATCAAATACAACCAACATTTTTTTATTGAAACCGACCCAATTCAAGTTCCAAAAAATTTTTCGGGGAAAGAAAATATTGAAATTGCAGCTTTTTTAACGGCCACAATTGCCTGGGGAAACAGACAATCTATTATTAAAAATGCGACAAAGCTGATGGCTTTAATGGAAAATGAACCACACGATTTTGTTTTAAACCACTCAACTGCCGACCTCAAAATCCTTGAGAAATTTGTACATCGTACTTTTAACGGAAGCGACTGTATCTATTTCGTTGGTTCACTAAAAAATATTTGCCAAAATCATGGCGGTTTGCAAACTGTTTTTGAAAATGGTTTCCGAAAAGAAAACAAAGTGAAATCGGCGCTGTATGAATTCTATAAAGTTTTTTTTGAAATTGGTGGAGAGCGCAGCCGGAAACAAGTATCGAACGTTGAAAAAGGTGCGTCGGCAAAACGTTTGAATATGTTTTTGCGCTGGATGGTGCGCAGTGATAAAGCGGGCGTTGACTTTGGTTTGTGGAACGGAATCCCTCAATCTGAATTACTGCTCCCCCTCGATATTCATACCGGTAATGTTGCCCGGAAATTAGGTTTGCTCCAGCGTAAAACAAACGATTGGAAAGCTGTTGAAGAAGTAACCCTAAACCTTCGGAAGTTCGATCCTGCCGACCCCATAAAATACGATTTCGCACTTTTTGGGCTGGGGGCTTTTGAGAAGTTTTAATTTACAATGTCTTTGAGGATCTTTGTGTATTCTTTGAGCTACTTTGTGTAGTTTTAGAGTTACGCTAAGAGTCACAAAGTATTCACAATGAAACACAAAGAATTATGAATGAAAATGAATTATCTAAGCTAATTATTGGGAAAGCAATTGAAATACACAAAGTATTAGGTCCCGGGTTACTGGAATCTGCTTACAAAGAATGTTTGTATTATGAATTGATTTCATCGGGGATAAGCGTTGAAAAGGAAAAACCGTTACCCATCGTATATAAGGATATCAAACTTGATCAGGGATATCGAATTGATTTATTGGTTGAAAACAAGGTTGTAATCGAACTAAAAACAGTGGAAGCTTTTACAGATGTTCATATGGCTCAGGTTTTAACCTATCTTAAATTCGGACACTTCAAGTTAGGATTATTAATTAATTTCAATGTTACCTTGCTAAAAAATGGGCTAAAAAGGTTCGTAATATAATGGCGCACAACACTTACTTCCAATTCAAACAGTTCAAAATCGTTCAGGAAAAGACAGCGATGAAAGTAAATACCGACGGGGTTTTGCTGGGCGCCTGGGCAAACATTA
>DAOPKR010000122.1:1423-11331 GCA_035391305.1 Draconibacterium sp. | reverse complement strand
ACAGCGATGAAAGTAAATACCGACGGGGTTTTGCTGGGCGCCTGGGCAAACATTAATGAAGTGCGGACTGTGCTTGACGTTGGCACAGGAACAGGATTAATTGCATTGATGATTGCACAGAGATGTGATGCTAAAATAACCGGTTTGGAAATTGAAAAAAGTGCTGCGGAAGAAGCGGTTCAAAATGTTCAAAATTCAAAATGGAGAAGCCGGATTGTAATTCAAAATTGCTCTTTTCAGTATTTTTCCGCCAATACCGATGATAAATTCGATTTAATTGTTTCAAATCCTCCTTTTTTCTCCAACGGAATAAAAAACGCAAACCCACATTTATCGATGGCACGTCACAATCACATGCTGCCTTTTGATGACATAATCTCAGGAACAGCAAAATTGCTTGGTGAAAGAGGAAAGTTGGCGCTGATTTTACCTTCCGGCCAGGCAAATGTGTTTGTTGAGAAAGCAAAAGTAAACGGGTTGTTTTTAACCCGTGTAACTGAAGTTTCTCCCTTTCCTGACAAAGAACCCAATCGCATTTTGATGGAGTTTGCGAGAGTACAGGAAATTGTGCAAAAAACACAAATGTCAGTTTTCGATAATTCAAAAAAAGAATACTCAAGCGTGTTTTCAGCCTTGGCACGCGAGTTCTATTTAAAACTCTAAGATTTGGTTTTCGTAGATTAATAAATTTAAATGTTTAATAAAATATTGCAAATCGTTGAACAATTATCTTAAAAATGGGTTAATTTTCGAATGACGTCAAATTAAAATAACATACATTAAAGTCTTTAATTATTAAAACTGTTACTTTTGCACAAAATTTTTACGAAAAATACTATGGAAATTGATATGAAACCAGATTTACAAGTCATTACAAATTATTATAAAGTTCAGGAAATAAAGCAACTAACCGAAAATACTTTTGTTCTTTCATTACCAAAAAGCAGGTTCAAATTTGTTGCCGGGCAACATATTTCACTTTCAATCAAAGGAGATTACCAAAGTCGGGAGTATTCGATATACAGCGCTGAAGAAAGTGATAGTTTAAAGGTGTTGGTTAAAGAAGTGGAAGGTGGTTATTTTTCACCAAAACTGAAGCATTTAAAAACCGGTGATATTGTTGAAGTGCACGGGCCATTTGGAAAATTTGGGCTCGATGAGAAAAAACGCAACACGCATCAACATGTTTTTATTGCAAGTGGAACCGGGATTGCTCCTTTTCACAGTATTGTAAAAACCAATCCTGATTTAAATTACCAACTAATCCTTGGCGTTCGATATGCAAATGAAGCTTATGAAATAGAGGATTACGACAGAAAAAGGTTTACACTCTGCACATCACGCGATGACAAAGGTGATTTCAAAGGCCGACTTACGGAATATCTGAAAAAAACGGAATTCAATAAAAACACTTGCTTTTACCTTTGTGGAAACAGCGATATGATTTTCGATGCCATGGAAATACTGAAAACCAAAGGGTTTGAGCGCGAAAGTGTAACGGTTGAGGTTTATTTTTAACCGGTTTTATTTGTAAAGAATTTTCATTAAAGATGATTTTTTACCTTGCACCTTCGTTTTTCGTTTTGTATTTTTCAAAAAAAATAAAATTTCAAAAAATGAAAATCAATTTGGCACTTGTTTTTTTATTGATGCTTTCGGTTTCGCAATTTGCTGATGCACAGAAAAGCAAATCAATATTTAATGGTAAAAACCTGGATGGTTGGGTAAAACACGGTACTGAAAAATGGTATGTTGAAGATGGCCTTTTAGTTTGCGAAAGCGGTCCTGATAAAGCATACGGCTATCTTTCGACCGAAAAAAACTATGATGATTTTGAACTTGAAGTTGAATTTCAGCAGGAAGCAAACGGAAACAGCGGCGTTTTTTTCCGTTCAACTTTTGAAGGCACAAAAGTTAGTGGCTGGCAGGTTGAAGTAGCTCCTCCAAATCATGATACAGGTGGAATATACGAATCATACGGCCGAGGCTGGCTGGTGCAAATTCCCGATGAAAAGGAAAATATCCTGAAAATGGGTGAGTGGAACAAAATGAAAATCCGTGTTGAGGGCGGACATGTTACAACATGGCTCAATGGCGAGCAGATGGTTGACATTAACGATGATAAAATTGCTGAAGGGAAAGGTGCGATTGCTTTACAAATTCATGATGGCGGTGGCATAAAAGTTAAATGGAGAAATTTGAAAGTGAAGGAACTTTAAAGCATCTTGCCAGCCCTCTCCAAAGGAGAGGGAGAAGGAAAGAAATCCAAACTTTCAATTTTGAAAGTTTGGATTTCTTTTTTTAATTCCCCTCCAGGGAAGGGTTCGGGGAGGCTTTATTCGGAAGAGCTGGCGGAGGCTGCCTTTTCAATTTTGTAATAATGGAAAAACTCAATTATTGTTGCCCGAACCTGATATTCTGATGATAAATACGGTAAAACGTCCTGGCTGTTAAACCACAACATAAATGAGTCAGCATCTGCGTCATTCATTCCGGTCAGCATCATCACTTTTTCCTTGTTGTAATTTTGCGAGTGCATTTCCCAGTTCTTTTGTATAATCATTTCTTTTCGTACCTCGCGTTTTCGTTTCTCTTTTTTGCTCAAATAATACTGCCAGTAAGAAACCGGATTAAAAAACGCTGCCAAAATAGGGGGGGATTCGTTAAAAGCGTCGCCGCGCAATTCAGGTGCAATGTCAGTTGGTTTTCCGGCACCCATTCCCAAATCCACTTTTGGTTTTTCTCCTTCCACCAGCACTTCACGAAGTGCATAATTCGAAGGCAACATAATAAAAACAAGTGTATTGTAGCCTGAATAATTTGCCGGTACTTTTATTTTCTTTTGTTCATACCCGATGGATGTAACTATTAAACTGTCGATGTTCAGCATTTCTATGGTAAAATAACCATCGGAGTTGGTAGTTGTGCCACCGTGTGTGCGGTAATTTATAACATTTGCATATGGAATTGCAGAACTGTCGCCTGCACTGATTATTCGTCCCTGAAGTTTAATAAGTACTGGATCAATCAGGTCAGCATCATCCTGGGCAATGCCTTGAAATGAAAGAAGCACAAAACTTAAAAAAACTATTACTGAAACGATTTTCATCCTTTTAATTTTAATTTTTCAAAAATATGTAAAATGTTTAACGGAGGGGTGGTATAAACATTTTTTAACCGAACTTTTATGTTGTTGCAACCTGTTATCATTGTTTAAAAACCGATTGAAATTTTTGAATTTACAGGCGCAAATTGCCTCACTTCGTTATCATAAATTGAATTAATCTGGAATTTGGCATTTATATTTTTGTAATTTCTTTTTAATCCTGCACCAACTTCGCTTTGCAAGAACATTGGATTTCTGTAAATCATCGGATCAAAAAAATCTTTTGGTTTATTGATTGGCGAAGTAAAATACTGACCATAAATAAAAGCATCAAGTTTGGGAGTAACTGCAAATTCGACTGACGCCTGAAATCCAAACTGATAGTTGGGTTTTGCGGCATTGAGAATTGAATTCTGACGTGCCATGCCTATTCCGATATCAATTATGGTTTTATTGTTTACGCTGTATTTTAAACTGTTGTTGAAAAATTCATAAGAACCCAGCCCGGGGAAATCGTCCTCAATTTTAGTTTGATCAAATGATATTCTTGTTAAAGAAGTTGGTTCATTTAAAATGAATATCTCATTTATACGGTTTGAAGGGTTTTGAAACTCTTGATTATTCATATGATTGGATTGCAAATCAGTTGAAAAAGGAAGTAGATTTAGTTTTTGTGGCAGAAAGATTTCAGGACTTTTCAGTTTGGTTGTATTCTCAGTTTGGGCAACAATAGAATAACTGATAAAGAAGAGGTAAACCAAAGTGTTTATTTTTTGTAAAGCTCCTCTTATTAAGTTCTTTTTCATTGCACTTTATTTATGGAAAGGTGGATTGTGAAAACTTTTATGCGAATCATTTTTAGTTAGCTCAAAAATAGTTGTTGTAACCATTTTAAATTTTGGGATAACAATATTTAACTAAGTTTTTAACATGATTTAATCGTTTGTCAGCAGGTTAATTTCATTTGTTGTTAGGTTCAGCCTGCCAGGTTTTCACTATTGTATTTTGCCCCGGCATTTTAAAATTTTACTAATTATCACATATATTTATTTAAATTTGAAAGTATCATCTCATGTTGAACAAAGTAAAATTTAAACATAAATAATTTTCGATTTTGCATTAATGATGAACTTAAACAACTAAAATCAATAGAATATGAAAAATTTTAAGAATAGTCTTTCACGTTTATTAGTCTCAGTTTTTATTATATCATATTTAATAAACCCTGTTTTTGGGCAATCGATTAACGAATTAACGGCCAACCAGGTGTCCCTCGCTAACGGATGGAAACTTTCTCCGGTTGGCAAAATGCTGCCACTTGGCGATTTGCCGTTAAATATTGCAGTGTCGCCTTCAGGGAAATTGCTGGCAATTACAAACAATGGGCAAAGTACCCAAAGCATCCAGCTTGTCGATGCAAAAGAAATGAAAACGCTTGACTCGGTTGTTATTGGCAAAAGCTGGCTTGGCCTCACTTTTTCAAAAGATGGAAAAACACTTTATGCATCGGGCGGAAACGACAACTGGATTATTCGATATAAAGTAAAAACTAATAAACTGGAGGTTTATGATACAATTATTATTGGAAAACCCTGGCCTGAGAAAATTTCGGTTGCCGGAATTGCCGTTGATGACGACAGAAACCTGCTTTACACAGTTACAAAAGAGAACAATTCATTGTATGTAGTTGATTTAAAAAGTAAAAAGGTTCAAAAGCAAATACCACTCGGGGGCGAAGGTTATACCTGCCTGTTATCAGGAGATAAAAAAATGCTTTTTATTTCATGCTGGGGTTGCGACAAAGTAATTATGTATGATACTGGCAGGCAGGAAATTGTTGGTTCTGTGCCGGTTGGAGACAATCCAAACGATATGTGCATCACCAAAAAAGGTAAATTCCTTTTTGTATGCAATGCCAACGACAACTCGGTTTCAGTTATTTCGCTGAAAGAGAAAAAGGTAGTTGAAGTATTAAATTCGGCTCTTTATCCCAATTCACCGTCAGGTTCTACCACAAATAGTCTGGCGTTGAGTGAAGATGAGAAAACATTGTTTATCGCCAATGCCGACAATAATTGTCTGGCTGTATTTGATGTGAGCGCTCCCGGAAAAAGCTTTAGTAAAGGGTTTATTCCAACTGCCTGGTATCCTACCTGTGTACGGGTTGTTGACAATAATATTTTTATTGCAAACGGAAAAGGACTCACTTCAAAACCAAACCCACTGGGTCCCAGTCCCGAAAGCAACAAGGAAAGAGTTGAACGCCACAAGGATTTGGACGTAAAAAACATGGAGGTTCAGTATATTGGTGGGCTTTTCTACGGAACGCTTCAATCGTTGGTTATGCCGGACGAAAAACAACTGGGAATTTTCTCACAGGCAGTTTATCAAAATGTTCCCTACAATAAGGAAAATGAAATGATATCTTCCGGTGAAGAAGGAAATCCTGTGCCTTCAGTAGTAGGAGAAAAATCACCAATCAAATATGTTTTTTATATCATCAAGGAAAACCGTACCTACGACCAGGTTTTGGGCGATATTCCTGAAGGAAACGGAGATCCTAATCTTGTTCTTTTCGGGAAGGATGTTACACCCAATCAACATGCGATAGCCCAGCAATTTGTGTTGCTCGATAATTTTTATGTTGATGGCGAAGTGAGCGCCGATGGCCACAATTGGACAATGGGTGCGTATGCAACTGATTACCTCGAAAAAAACTGGCCAACAAGTTATGGGGGAAGAGGCGGTTCATATCCGGGGGAAGGTAGCCGTGAAATTGCCAACGGTAAAGCTTTTTTGTGGGATATGTGTAAAAAATACGGCGTTTCATACAGAAGTTACGGCGAATTTATTTCAGATGACAAAACCCCAAATATTCCTGCTTTGAAAGATCATTTCTGCGAAAATTACGTAGGCTGGGATATGTCGATTCGGGATACAGTGAGATTTGGCTGGTGGAAACAGGATTTTGAGGAATTGCTGGCTGCCGGGAATGTGCCGCAGTTTAACAGCATCCGTTTTGGCAACGACCACACCGAAGGTTTGAGACTTGGCCGGCCAACACCAAAAGCTCATGCTGCCGATAACGACCTCGCAGTTGGAATGTTCGTTGACTATTTAAGCCATTCTCCAATCTGGAACGAAAGTGTAATCATTATTTTGGAAGACGACGCCCAAAATGGCCCCGACCACGTTGATGCACACCGAACTACTGCATACATTGCCGGAGGTTTTGTTAAACAAGGTTATGTTGATCACACCATGTATTCAACTTCGTCCGCCTTGCGCACCATTGAGTTGATTCTGGGGTTGCCCCCAATGAGCCAGTATGATGCGGCTGCCGAACCCATGTGGCGTTGTTTCGAAAAAACGGCAAGTCATCCTTCATTTAATTCGTTACCCAATCTAATCGATTTAAATCTTAAAAACACTGCGGAAACTTCAATGTCACGATTAAGTGAAAAGTTCGATTTCAGTAAAGAAGACCGTATTCCGGATGACCAGTTTAACAAGGTGATCTGGGCTGCTGTTAAAGGTTTTGACAGTCCTTGTCCGGCGCCTGTCCGGTCAGCGTTTTTAAGCGTGGAAAAAGAAGACGATGATGATTAGAAAAGTTGCCTGAAAATCCGGTTGTCAGGTTTTCATTGTTTTGAAGTTCTAATGTCAGTATTTAAATTACAATGATAGCCTGACAACGGCAACTTTTTACTTATTTCAACCCCGCAATCCTCTCTTCCAGAACTTTAATCTTTGCTTCTGCATCAGCCTGTTTTGCCTTTTCAAGTGCAACAACTGCTTCGGGTGCACCGGCTACAAACCGTTCGTTACTTAACTTTTTCAAAACTGAATTCAGAAATCCCTGTGTATATTTCAGTTCTTCTTCTAGCTTTTTCAGTTCTTCTTCTACATTGATAAAACTACCCAGAGGAATGTAAAAGTTTGTTGATTTTACCATGAATGACGATGCGTCTTTAACTTCTTCGGTTACCATCTCGAGCGAAGTAAGATTGCCCATTTTAATCACAACGCTATTGAATTGCGCTTCAAAACCCTTGTCTCCCAACTGAACTTTAAGTTCCAGATTCTCTTTTTGCGCAATGTTTTTGTCAGTCCTGATTTTACGGATTCCCGAAATCACCTCTTTCGTATTTTCAAATGCTGCCAGCAATTCAGCATCATATTTTTCAACTTTCGGAAGTTGGCTGATCATGATGCTTTCACCTGCTTTTCTTTCTGTGAGTAATTGCCAGATTTCTTCGGTAATAAAAGGAGTAAACGGGTGCATCAAACGCAGCATTTGGTCGAAAAGTTCAACCACTTCGGTATATGTTTTTGCATCGATTGGTTTTTGGTAAGCCGGTTTTACAATTTCGAGCAGCCATCCTGAAAATTCATCGCGGACAGTTGTATAAACTGTCATCAAAGCTTCTGAAATGCGGAACTGACTGAATTGTGAATCGAGCGTTTCAACAACTTCACCCAATTTGTTTTTGAACCATTCAACAGCAAGTTTTGAATGTTCAGGTTGTTCGATATTTGCATCAATTTCCCAGTTTTTTACCAATCGGAATGCATTCCAGATTTTGGTCGCAAAACCTGCACCTTGTTGCGGTAAACTCTCATCAAACAACAAATCACCACCGGCAGGCGAGCAAAGCAGCATTCCAACGCGAACACCGTCGGCGCCGTATTTGGCAATCAGATCCAGCGGGTCGGGTGAGTTCCCCAGCGATTTCGACATTTTTCGGCGCTGTGCATCCCGCACCATTCCTGTGAAATATACATTTTTGTACGGAAACTCATTTCGGTATTCGTATCCGGCAATTATCATACGGGCAACCCAAAAGAAAATAATATCAGGTGCTGTTACCAGATCGGAAGTGGGGTAGTAGTATTTTATTTCGTTGTTTTCCGGTTCGCGAATTCCATCAAAAACAGAAATTGGCCACAACCAGCTCGAAAACCAGGTATCGAGTGCATCTTCATCCTGAATTAAAGAGAAGCCTCCCCCATCCCCTCCGAGGGAGGGGTGTTTTGTCACAGCTAATTTCCGTCCTTCTTCTTCAGTTTCTGCAACCACAAAACCCCAATCTCCCCCCTCGGGGGGACTAAGGGGGGCTTTAATATAATAAACCGGAATTTGATGCCCCCACCAAAGCTGGCGGCTGATACACCAGTCTTTGATATTACCCATCCAGTGACGGTAAATGTTTTTAAACTTTGGCGGATAAAACATGATCGTGTCATTCATCACGTTTTCCAAAGCTGGTTTTACCAGTTCTTCCATTTTCAAAAACCACTGTGCCGAAAGTTTTGGTTCGATTGGGACGTGTGTCCTTTCCGAGTATCCTACTTTATTCGTGTAGTCATCAATTTTTGCAATGTTTCCGGCTTTTTCCAACTCCGGAATAATTTCATCGCGAACTGCAAATCGGTCTTTGCCAATAAATAATTCAGCTTTTTCGCTCAATGTTCCATCATCGTTAAAAATATCGATGGAAGGAAGATTGTGGCGCATCCCTATTTCATAGTCGTTGATATCGTGGGCAGGCGTTATTTTCAAACAGCCGGTTCCAAATTCCATGTCAACATAATCATCTTCAATAATTGGGATGGAGCGGTTGATAAGCGGTACCAAAACACGCTTTCCTTTTAAATCAAAAAATCTTTTGTCAGCAGGATTTACACAAACTGCGGTATCACCCAAAATGGTCTCCGGGCGGGTAGTTGCGATAGTTACAAAACCAGTTTCCCCTTCTATTTTATATTTCAAATAATACAGTTTCGACTGTACTTCCTTATAAATCACTTCTTCATCAGAAAGCGCAGTTTTTGCCGCCGGATCCCAGTTTACCATTCGCACACCGCGATAAACCAACCCTTTGTTGTACAAATCGACAAAAACTTTAATTACCGATTCGCTGCGGGCTTCGTCCATAGTAAATGCTGTGCGGTCCCAGTCGCACGATGCACCTAATTTTTTGAGCTGTTCGAGAATTATTCCGCCATGTTTGTCGGTCCATTCCCAGGCGTGTTTTAGAAATTCCTCGCGCGAAAGGTCGTATTTATCGATTCCGGCTTTACGCAATTTGTCAACCACTTTTGCTTCCGTAGCAATGGAAGCATGATCGGTGCCGGGCACCCAGCAGGCGTTTTTGCCTGTCATTCGGGCGCGTCGTACCAAAATATCCTGAATGGTATTGTTAAGCATGTGCCCCATGTGCAACACACCGGTAACATTTGGCGGCGGAATTACAATTGTATAAGGCTCGCGCTCATCGGGTGTTGAATGGAAATATTTGTTTTCCATCCAGTATTTATACCACTTGTCTTCTACTTCGGCAGGGTTGTATTTGCTCGGAATTTCCATAAAATGAATTCTAAAATTTTGAGGTGCAAATGTACAAGGAAAAGTTTAAAGTTTAAAGACGAAAGTTTAAAGCTTACAAGTTGCTCGTGCAAATCTGTTCACGAAATAAGCTAAAATCAGTTATTTCGTGCAAACTGATTCGCAAGAAGTGGTTTCTGAATTGAACCGGAATCTAATTTTCTAAATCCGGTTTATAAACTGAAATTTCTTATTTTTGAATACGATGCAGGAGACAATAAAAACATACACAGAAGTAAACAAAAACAACGAACTGAATTTCAGGATTCAGCGGATTGAAGACATTTACACCGAAAGAAACGGTGAGGCAGATGAACCACATCGCCACGATTATTTTACAGTAATCCTCATAAAAGAAGCTTCAGGCAAACACATTATCGATTTTAAGGAATATGATCTTCAGCCCAACCAGGT
>DAOPKR010000122.1:0-1323 GCA_035391305.1 Draconibacterium sp. | reverse complement strand
GGCAATCAGTTCGTACATTAAACTGTTTCTTATTCATTGTAACAATGTGTGCACGCTTAAAAACGACAATCCACAAAACCAGGAAGCAATAAATTCGATTCTGAAGAATTTTAAAATGCTTGTAAATGGAAAATACATGGTTTGGCACCAAACAACCGATTATGCCAGTGAGTTAAATGTTACGCCCGACTATCTGAACAGGGTAATAAAATCGCTAACCGGAAAAACAGCCAAAGAGTTTATCCAGGCCCGAATAATTATTGAAGCCCGGCGGCTTTTGTATTTCTCCGAAATGTCGGCCAAAGAAATAGGGTACAAACTGGGGTTTTCTGAACCAGCAAATTTCAGCGCTTTTTTCAAAAAAAACACAGGATTTTCGCCCATGCAAATCAGTAAAAGAGTTTAATGTCGGATTTTCATAATCTTTCCCCGTATTTTGATATTTTGTAAAACCCGTATTCTCCTCACCTTTGTTTCATCAATAAAAACAAAAGGAGAAAGCGATGAAAACATTATTACATAAAGCAGAATCAAGAGGGCACGCCAACCACGGCTGGCTCGACTCTCACCATACTTTCAGTTTCGCAAATTATTATAACCCCGAAAGAATGCATTTTGGCGTGTTGCGCGTGTTAAACGACGACAGGGTGGCACCGGGCAAAGGTTTTGGAACGCATCCGCACGATAATATGGAAATTATTTCAATTCCGCTTGAAGGCGACCTGGAACACAAAGACAGCATTGGAAACACGGCTGTAATCAGGGAAGGCGATGTTCAGATAATGAGCGCCGGAACCGGGGTATTTCACAGCGAATACAACAAAAACACGGATAAAGAAGTAAAATTTCTGCAAATCTGGGTTTTTCCGAATAAAAAAAATCTTGAACCGCGATACGACCAGATTTCTCTTCGTGAAATAGAAAAAGATAACGCATTTTATCAGGTCCTGTCGCCAAACAAGGACGATCAGGGTGTTTGGATTAACCAAAACGCGTGGTTTCACCTTGGAAAATTTGAAGCCGGAAAATCTGAAACCTACAAACTTAAAAGTGAAGGAAACGGAGTTTATGCTTTTATCCTCGATGGAGAAGTAGAAATTGGAAATCAGAAACTCGGGAAAAGGGACGGTTTCGGAATATGGGATACTGATGAAATTGAAGTAAAATCAATTTCCAACAGCCGGATTTTACTGATGGAAGTACCAATGAACATTTAATTTTTAATAAATATAATTATGGAAACTAAAAAAACAACATGGGTTATTGACCCTTCACATTCTGAATTTACATTTAAAGTAAAACACATGATGATTTCAACTGTAA
>DAOPKR010000121.1:12370-14249 GCA_035391305.1 Draconibacterium sp. | reverse complement strand
TCCAGCAGTATTTCATAAGCCGGAGAAGCCATGCCTCCGTGGTCGAAACTATCCAACTCATAAAGTTTTGTTTTCTGATGCCCCGCAACTTTCATCATCCGCATCATATATGCGTTTTCTTCGTAACGACCAAGCATTTCACGTTCACGGTCGCCTGTAATTAATATGAGTGGCGGTGCATCGGCCCGAACATGGTAAAGAGGGGCAAACTCATCAACAACCGGCTGGGTATCCGGTATTCCGCGTTCTTTTCTGATGGTCATGTGTGTAATACAGTGTCCGCTAAATGGAATCAGCATTGCAATTTTGTTTGCATCGATATCGTATTTTGCAAGCCACTGTTTATCCAAACCAATCATGCTCGCCAGATAACCACCTGCTGAATGTCCGGAAACAACAATTTTTGTCGGGTCGCCGCCAAATTCTGCAATATGGTTAAATGTCCATGCCACAGCGGCAGCAGCATCTTCAATGTATGCCGGACAATTTACCTTTGGATTGAGCCGGTAATTTACAGCCACAACTGCAATCCCCTGCTTTTTAAGTTTATTGGGAATAAATTTTTCGCCGCCTGTAATGCCGCCACCATGAAACCACACAACAGTTGTAAAACCCTTTGCTTTTTCAGGATAATAAATATCCAGCTTGCAGCGCCCAGCAATATATTCATCATTATTTGCCTCAACTGCGGTTCTGTATAAAATGTTTTCTTTTAATAAATAGTCTTGATTTTCCTGTGCATTGATTGTCTGTGTTTGAAAAGTCAGCAAAACGGAAACAAGGAACAAAAGTGTAGAAAATGATTTCATTTTATTGATTTAATTTTTTTGTTGAAACAGTACTGCTTCAAATATAGGAAAAGTGAGTTAAACCACATACGTGTACAGGAAACATTGGGAATATTAAATTAGGCTATATGAAGCTAAAGTTTTAATGTGGTTCAAATAAAATGAAATACATTTGCCGCCTTAAAACAAAACAAAATGTGGGCATTTGCCGGATTGTTATCTGCTTTATTTCTCGGAATTTATGATATTTTCAAAAAAACATCGCTAAATGGCAATGCTGTAATGCCTGTGTTGTTTTTTGCAACACTTACAAGCACATTCATCTTTTTGCCGGTTGTCATCGGTTCGCAATTTTTTCCTCAAACTTTTTCCTCCGTCGGATTTTATTCGCCCCCGCTAAATTTCACCCAACATTTACAGGTTTTTCTTAAATCTGCAATTGTTGTTTCAAGTTGGATACTTGCATTTTTTGCAATGAAACATCTGCCGGTTACTGTTTTCTCGCCAATTCGAGCTACCGGACCATTTTGGACTTTAATCGGTGCACTTATTATTTTTCACGAAAAACTAAACTTTTTGCAGTGGATTGGAGTGCTTGTTACATTATTGTTCTTTTACCTCTTTTCAACAACCGGGAAAAAAGAAGGGATAGAATATAAAAGCAATAAATGGATTTGGTTTATTGTTGGCGGAACGCTGCTTGGTTCAGTGAGCGGATTATATGATAAATATATCATTGCGCGGATTGACAGGATTGCTGTTCAGGCCTGGTTTTCGTTTTACCAGGTAATTATTTTGTTGCCGGTACTTGCCATTTTTTGGTTTCCCGGTCGAAAAAAAACAACTCCTTTCAGATGGCGCTGGTCAATACCTGCAATTGGTTTGACATTGGTAATTGCGGATTTCCTTTATTTCTATGCTTTGAGTTACGAAGGGTCGATGATTTCAATTATCTCGGCATTGCGGCGGGTAAGCGTACTGGTAACTTTTGCTTTTGGAGCTTTTGTTCTTGGCGAAGTAAACCTGAAACAAAAGGGGATTTATTTGCTTGGGATTCTGGCCGGCACTTTGCTGATGACGCTGGGAAGCAG
>DAOPKR010000121.1:3713-12270 GCA_035391305.1 Draconibacterium sp. | reverse complement strand
CCTCTCCAACCTTTTCATTATTGAGAAAATAAACGCCGCCGAAACCAAACAACAGGCAACAAAAATGGCCCAAAGCTGCCAGATTTCTATCTTATCCCAGAAGTAACTTCCTACTCCAAGCAACTTGTTTCCAACTGCCGTTGCCAGCAACCAGCCTCCCTGCATCAAACCCTGGAACCGGGCTGGCGAAACTTTTGAAACAAATGACAAACCCATCGGACTGAGAAATAACTCGGCAATGGTTAAAATCAGGTAACTGTTTATCAACCAGTATGGTGAAACCCTTGACGAATCGGGAACAGGAGCGCCGTTCAATTCAAAAGGTGAAACAATATCAAGAGAACTTACAAGCATAACTGCGAACCCAACGGCTGCAATTATCATCCCGATACCAATTTTTTTCGGGGTCGAAGGTTCTTTTCCGCGATTGGCAAGCCATGTAAAAATACCCATCACCAAAAATGTAAGCGAAACAATAAACAACGGGTTAAATGACTGGAAAACTTCGGGCTGAATATCGTTACTGGCCAGTGCCTGTTTATAGAAATAAAAAGTGGCAGCACCAAAAATAACGAACATTGCACCACCTGTAATTTTGTTTTTTGGAGTTCCTTTCTTCAACAATAAAACAACACCGGCAACTGTACCAATAAAAGCAAGAATATTCCACATATCAAAAAACAGGTATGTAAATGCACTAACTGCTTTTGCAGTATAATCACGGGCAAAAAACGTCATTGTTAAGCCGTTTTGGTGGAACGACATCCAAAAGAAAATTACTACCAAAAACACAAGCAACATTGCTGTAATACGCGGACGTTCGTCTTTGTTTGAAATTTGTAAAATCCACGCTACAAAACCCGCGAACAAACCAAAAGCAAAACCAATATCAACATTACCAAGTAAGAAATAAAATACTAAAACTGTTGCCGCCATTACCGCCGCCGATATTAAAATCTTCACAAATCCGCCGCTTACTTTTATCTCTTTTTCTGTAGCAGAAACCTCTTTGTTTGGCAACAGCTTATTAAAGAAAATATAAACGGTTAACGAAACCAACATTGCTCCGGCTGCAACCGCAAATGCATAATTGTAGCCGCGTGCAAAAACATCAATATAATGTTGTGCAAATGCGGCTAAATCAGTTACAGTACCGTTAACATTTGCCGCGTTCGCGAGTTCCTGAAATTTTGCTGTATCAGCAAGTTTTCCGTTTATCATTTGGTGGCAAAGTGCAGGTAAACTTCCGTCGTGATTTAAACCATTTGTTTTTAACCACCAGTTACGTGCTGCATTGGCGGCGAACGGTGCAAAAAAAGCGCCGATATTTATTCCCATGTAAAAAAGCAAATAAGCTTTGTCGCGTAATTTTTCATATTTGGGGTCGTCATACATTTGTCCCACAACTGCCTGAAGATTTCCTTTAAACAAGCCGTTGCCGAGCGCAATTGTAAACAGAAAAATTACGGTCAATGTCAGCGACATCCCCGGTATTGCCATCATCACATAACCAAGAAACATGATTATAATACCCGTCATTATAACGGTTTTATACTTTTTTGTGGCATCGGCAAGAATTCCCCCGAAAAGTGCAAGTGCGTAAATTGCAAAATAAAACCAACTGTAAATACTTCCGGCTGTTTGCGCATTTACATCGAATTTTGCCTGAAGGAAAAGTACAAGGATTGCCATCATTGTATAAAATCCAAACCGCTCGCCCATATTGGCGAAAAATGCTACCACTAAACCTTTCGGATGATTTTTAAACATGTTCTTTTATTTTGATTGATTAATAATTACGTTAATTACAGCGTTGGCAAATATAGAAATCTTTTGTACTTATTAAAATTGACAAAGGTCAGGTTCAAAGTGTTAAATTGAAAAAAGAGAGTTGCTGTTTTTTGTGTATTTATATGATTTTACCGAAAGAGGAAAGTTAGGGTACGCATCTGTAAATTTTGAATACTTTTTAAGACTGAAATTTCTCTCCTCAAATTTACATTCGAGTGCGAAACCCTTCTCAAATTGGGTAGAAACCACAAAATCAACTTCATTTCCATCAGCAGTGCGCCAAAAGCGGATTTCATCAGTTGCATATTTATTACGAAGTTGCAAAAACACATAATTCTCAATCAATTCGCCTTTTTCAAGTCTGAATTCAATGGGTTCAAACTGATTAAGCAAAATATTTCTCATCCCTAAATCATTGAAATAAGCAACAGGCATTTTTGTAAGTTCCTTTTTCACATTCCTGTAAAATGGCCGTGTTAAATGAATATGAAAAGTTTTCCGCAATGTTGTTATGTAGTTTTCAATCGCAGTTGTTGATAATTGCAATGAAGTGGAAAATTGGTTGACGTTTAATAAATTACCGGTTTGCGCTGCCAGCATTTTTAGTAAGAAGTAATATTTTTCTTCGTTTTTTATACCGCTTTCCAAAATATCCCTTTTTATAAACGACTGCGATAACTCTGTTAAAAGTGTTTTTTTCCTCTCAACAGTTTCTGAAAGTACAACTGCCGGATAACCCCCAAAAGTGAGGTATTCATCCAAAAATTGTTTAAGTCTATTAATTTGCAGTGAGTTGTAATTATCCCTTTTTCTGATTTCATCCAATTCTGCAACAAGTTTTTCATCGCCGGTTCTAAAATGAATAAATTCTTCAAAACTCAAGGTATAAAGGTTGTAAATCTGTTTTCTTCCGGCCAGCGAATCCTTAAATTTTTGGTCGATATAAAAAGCGCTGCTCCCACTGCAGATTATTTTTATTTTTTCATTGTGGATATCAAAATGATACTTTAAAAAATTGGATGGATTTAGTAAGTATTGAATCTCGTCGATTAATACAAATATTTTCTGTTTCGATGCTGGAAGCATGGAAAAAAGCTCTTCCGGGTGCGAATCCAACCGGGCGAGAATTTGCGGATCTTCAAGTGAAATGTAAAAAACCGGTTGACTTTGCTTTTCCAGATAATCCTGTAATAATTTCAAAACCGAAGTTTTACCACATTGCCGTGGACCTACAATTACACTGAATTCTTTATATTCCAGGTTTCTAATTATGGTATTTAATATGTCTCGCGAAACTAATTCCATGTTACAAAAGTAAGCATATTTCGATAATTTTTACTTACCAAATGAAAAATATCCGATATTTTTCATTTAGCAAGTGAATATTATCGGATAATTTTCATTTAACGAATAAAAAATATCGCTAATAAATTTCATGTTGAATGGTCATTCCATCGTTTTACCACGATAAAATGACTACAATTTTGAATAAAGATTAGTAGGAGTACCTGTAAATAAAATTCCCATAACATGCCGAAAAACCAGGGTCAATTCCAAAATAAAAAGTTTGTTTTTCAATAAGTTTACCTTCTTCATAAAAGTTCTTTTCAACAACATTTCCGTTCTCAATTGTTTCATCACGGAATCCATCGCTGTTGTATGAAAACGTTTTTATGTAACTGGTTTCTCCCGTGCGGATTATCCTTCTTTCTTCTACCAAAAACCCATTTTTGTATTTGTAAATAAACTGATCGTACACTTCAGTTTTCTCAATAGATTTGTAGCTGCTCTTTTTTGTTAAATTCCCGTTTCTGTCGAATTCAAAACCGTACGAATATTGAAATTCCCATTTGTCGCCGTAGAAGCTATAAAACTCTTCGTATTTTGGTTTTGTTCCGTTGTATCTATACACAATTTTATACGTATTTTTTCCATCAGCTTCATATTTCTGAATCTCTTTCAATTGGTTACCTGAATAAATATATTGGTTTGAATTAACATATTTCCAATTATTTTCAATGTAATAAAATGTTGAATCTGTTAATTTCCTACTGTTTAAATTAAAGTCGCTTTTCACTTTAATATCCGGATTTCCTTGATTAAAAATCTTTGTTTCAATTAAATTGCCACTAATATCATATTCAAATGATTTCGCCCAAATTTCATTTTCAGGGTCACATTCGCAAAATGCTTTTTCAGTTTGAAAAAGAAATTCTTCATTTCGTTCTGATAACGGGTCAATATTAAAATCTTCAATTTCACAGGAAGTAAGTAACACAACTACCGAAATTGTTAGAAATGCCGTAATTTTAAGGTTTGAAAACTTCATTTTTATTAGCTGATAATTTCTATAACAGATGAAATCTGCCCAAAAACAGTTGCTTAGAAAAGTAGTAAATTTGATAACAAAAAAAGTAAATTACGTTTTAGTTAAAAAGAAGATAGTTTATCCAGGATTTCGAATACAGACTTTTACCAGTCCTACCAACGTCTCCGGTCTTCCATCTTCCACCTAATTTTTCAAAAAACATGAAACTCTTTACAACAAAACAAATAGCAGCTCTCGATAAATACACCATTGAAAACGAACCGGTTTCCGATATCGATTTAATGGAACGGGCGTCGTTGCAAATCACAAACTGGCTGGTGCAGAACTTCTCAACCGAACAAAAATTGCTGTTTTTTGCAGGACCCGGAAACAACGGTGGCGATGCACTTGCCATTGCCCGTCAAATTGCCGAACTCGATTTTGTTTGCGAGGTTTATCTTGTCGATTTGGGCAGAGAACTAAAAGGTTCACCGGCAATTAACCGCCACAGATTGGAATTACAGCAAAAAGTAAAGATTTCAACCATTAAAACTTTAAACGATTTCCCCGAAATAAATAAAACGGATACTGTTATTGATGGGTTATTTGGTTCAGGATTAACAAGGCCTTTGGAAGGTTTGGCTGCTGAAATCGTTCAAAAAATCAACACCTTTCAAAATAAAGTTATTTCAATTGATATTCCCAGCGGATTAATGGGTGAGGATAATTCAGAAAATATTGCCAGAAATATTATTCAAGCCGATTACACACTCACTTTTCAATTTCCTAAAATCAGCTTTCTGTTTGCTGAAAATGAAAAATATACAGGCGTTTGGGAAGTTTTACCCATTCGTTTGCATCCCGATGGAATAGCACAAACTGAAACCAGTTTCCTTTTTATTGAAAAGGAAGATATTCAGCCGGTTTTCCAAAAACGTTCAAAGTTTGGCCACAAGGGAACTTATGGTCATGCCCTTTTAATTGCAGGTAGTTTTGGGAAAATGGGTGCGGCAGTTTTGGCTGCAAAAGCCTGTTTACGCAGTGGGGCAGGATTGCTAACGGCACAAATCCCGCATTTGGGTTATCCAATTATTCAAACTGCTGTACCTGAGGCAATGGCAAATGTCGATCAGCACGATTATACGTTTACTGAGTTTCCCGATCTGTCGCAATTCTCTGCGATCGGGGTAGGCCCGGGAATTGGGCAGAAATCAAACACAAAAAAAGCATTGTGCGAGTTACTCGAAAAATCGCAGGTACCTTTGGTTATCGATGCCGACGCCCTGAATATCCTTGCTGAAAACCCTGCCTGGCTTGAAAAACTTCCAGGAAATTCAATACTCACACCGCATCCCGGAGAATTCAAACGTTTGGTGGGAGAATCTTCCAATTCCTATGAAAATATTCAAAAGCAGCTTGAGTTCTCAAAAAGGTACAAAGTGTTTGTAGTTTTAAAAGGTGCTTTTACAACAGTATCAACACCCGATGGCAAACTGTATTTCAACTCAACCGGCAACCCGGGGATGGCAACTGCCGGCAGCGGCGATGTACTGACCGGCATAATATTGGGGCTGCTCACCCAGGGAATTCACCCTGAAAAAGCGGCGGTTGCAGGGGCTTATATTCACGGGCTGGCTGGCGATTTGGCTGCAAATGAAAAATCACAATATTCAATAATTGCCGGTGACATAATCAAATATCTCGGAAAAGCTTTTCTAACAGTTGAAACCCATTCAAAATAATAATTTTTCTACATTTGAGTTTTTATAAAACAAAACAGAAAAACATGAAGTATTTAGTATTGATAATTGGGATTGTAATGATTTTGCCTGTTTACGGGCAACGGAAAAAAGATGATGTGGTTGCGCCAACATTTGTTGAAGGAGTTGTTTATTCACTTCCACGAACCGGTATCAGGGTGAACGTTAAGGCAACAAAGGAAACTTTCCGGCCGGGGCCGTATGCAGCCTATGCTGAACAATTACTTGGTATTAAGAATGCAAAAACAAAAGCCGCCATAAACTGGGCAATCGACGATGTTAAAATTGAAGTTTTTTCGGAACCCGACCCGGAAAATACATATAAAGCCATGGGATTAAATTTAGTTAGTCTTTCTGCAGATGGATGTCTGGCCGGGATTAATGCATTATCTGCAGCCAATAAAAAAGAAGTAGTTGTAACAAACGCGGTAGGGCAAAAAACTGAATTCAGCGAAAACAATTCGTTTGAATATTTCACTGATGCACCAATTTATACCGCCGGCGATTCAACAAATAATTACCGCCCTGTTCGTTTGCCCGAAGAACAAAAAATCAGTAAAGCAGCACAGCGTGTTTTGGAAAGCCGCCGCATTCAATATGAAATTGCCGCTGGTTTGGTCGATGAATTTCACCCCGACGGAGAAGCATACAAACTGAGTTTAAAAGAATTAAAGAAAATTGAAAACGATTACCTCAGTTTGTTTGTAGGCAGGTCAACATATGAAAAAGAAAATTTTGGTTTTGACTATATTCCCAAAAGCGGTAAAAGCGAAGCAATTTTCCGTATTTCGGAAGAAAACGGGATTGTACCTGCAACCGATCTTTCGGGCAAACCTGTGATGATAGAGTTTGATATCGACAAAGATCTTGTTCAAAAATATTCAGAACTTGTAAAATCTGACAATCCTAATGCTGGTCAAAGCGGGGTTTTTTACAGGGTTCCGGGACGTGCAACAGTTAGATTAATAAACGATATGAATGTTATTGCTACCGCCCGAATTACAGTTGCACAATTTGGCGCTGTAGCTCCGGTACCTGAAGAATTACTTTTCGGAGATTATTCGTTTGAATTTAATACCGAAACCGGCTCTATTGAATCGGTGACAAAAAAATAATCCAATATATTCAGGGCAGTCAAACCGACTGCCCTTTTTTTATTGTCATTTTAATAGCTTGTTATTTTTCTTATTTTTATCGGCTCAGAAAAAAATCTTAATAAAAATCGTATGAATCAATTAATTAAACAAACGCTTCGCGATTCAAGCAAAGCACGTTGGACAGCCCTTGTAATTTTATCGTTTACAATGTTTGCAGGGTACATGTTTACCGAAGTAATATCACCGTTGAAACCAATAATGGAACGCTCGCTGGGTATGGACAGCACCGACTTTGGGTTTATTACCAGCGCCTATGGATTGTTCAATGTATTTCTGCTGATGCTCATATTCGTGGGTGTATTTCTCGACAAATTTGGAATCAGGTTCAGCACTATTGCATCTGCCTTAATAATGATTGTTGGCGGATTGATAAAATATGCCGCTTTTAAAGGGTTAATTGGCAGTCCTGATGTGCCAATGCACATTCCGCTTGTAAATATCGATCTCACAACCCAGGTTTTTTGGGCCGGATTCGGTTTCGCGGTTTTTGGGGTTGGAGTTGAATATGCCGGAATCACAGTTTCAAAAGCTGTTGCCAAATGGTTTAAAGGAAAAGAAATGGCTTTGGCCATGGGAATGCAGGTGGCAATTGCCCGTTTGGGTTCGTTCGCACCACTTGCCTTTGGAGCAAAAATGGCAAATACCTACGATGTGCCCACAACCATTTTAATTGTAGTTGTATTCCTTATTCTTGGATTAATCGGATTCTTTTATTACAACACCCTCGACAGAAAATTGGACAAACAATTGGTTGAAGAAGCAGATTATGCCGGAGAAGATAAATTCAAATTGTCTGATTTACTTGTAATATTTGGCAATCTCGGATTCTGGCTGATCGCGCTTTTATGTGTATTTTTCTATTCTACGGTTTTCCCGTTTTACAAATATGGCCCCGATTTAATGGTAAACAAATTTGGAGTAAGCGAAAATTGGGCAGGTTTATTACCCAGTCTTGTTCCTTTCGGAACCATGTTGTTAACTCCAATTTTTGGTAGTATTTACGATAAAAAAGGCAAAGGAGCTTCAATTATGATTTTGGGTTCGGTCCTTTTAATTATTGTTCACGTAATCTTCTATTTACCTTTCATAACAAGTGTTGTGGCAGCTTTTTTCAATGTGCTGCTTTTGGGAATTGCCTTCTCGCTTGTTCCTTCGGCAATGTGGCCATCGGTGCCGAAAATTATTCCCGAAAGACAACTGGGAAGTGCATATGCAGTTATTTTCTGGGTGCAGAATTTTGGTTTATGGGGAATACCACTGGCGGTTGGAATTGTACTCGACAAAACAAATCCGGGTGTTGCCGAAGCAAAAGCTGCTGGAAAAGTAATAACTTACAATTATCAAACTACCTGGACTATTTTTGTTGGACTTACGATTCTGGCTTTATTAACAGCGTTATGGTTAAAAGCCGAAGACAAAAGAAAAGGTTACGGTTTGGAACTACCAAATATAAAGAGTTGAAGAATAAGAGAAAAGAAAAATAAGTTACAGGTTTCTGATTGTTGCACATTACGGGATATTGTAATTGGAAACACCGAATT
>DAOPKR010000121.1:0-3613 GCA_035391305.1 Draconibacterium sp. | reverse complement strand
GTTCTTTGATTTAAACAATGAGTGCTAAACGTTAAACAATGGGTTCTTTGATTTAAACAATAAGCGCTAAACGCTAAACAATGAGCACTTAACTTTAAGCTTAGAGTTATTAACTTTAAACATTGAACTTTGAACTTTAAACATTGAGTTCTAAAATTTGAACATTTAACTTTAAACAAATAACATATGACAGCAATTAAAGACATTAAACCGACTGAAATTTGGTCAGTTTTTTATGAAATGACCCAAATTCCGCGACCTTCATATCACGAAGAAAAGATCCAGGAATGGGCAGTAAATTTTGGTGAAAAACTGGGTTTGGAAACGTTGAAGGACGAAGTGGGAAATGTGATTATCCGCAAACCCGCAACCGGGGGAATGGAAAACCGCAAAGGCATAATTTTCCAGGGCCACCTTGATATGGTCCCGCAAAAAAACAACGACAAACAACATGATTTTACCACCGATCCAATCGAAGCTTTTGTTGATGGCGAGTGGGTAACTGCAAATGGCACTACTTTGGGAGCTGACAATGGTATCGGCGTTTCGTCGGCACTGGCAGTTTTGGCGTCAAAAACCATAAAACACGGGCCTGTTGAGGTGCTTTTAACCGCAACCGAAGAAACAGGCATGGATGGCGCAAAAGGTTTGAAAGCCGGCATTTTGCAGGGTGATATTCTTCTGAATACTGATACCGAAGACGAAGGGACTTTTAGTATAGGCTGTGCAGGAGGAATTGACGTTTCGGCAATATTCAAAAATAAACTGACAAAAAAAATTCCGAAAAAATCGACTGCTTTTACATTAAAAGTTACCGGGTTAAAAGGTGGGCACTCTGGTGTCGATATTCATTTGGGAAGAGGAAATGCCAACAAGGTATTTTTCAGGATTCTGAAAGAAATCAGTTGCAAATCGGATGTCAGGTTAGCCGAAATTCAGGGAGGAAGTTTACGGAATGCCATTCCACGTGAAGCTTTTGGTTTGATAATCGTAAAATCGAAAAAAGCAGAAAAGCTAATGGCAAGGGTTGCAGAATTAGCCGAAACCATTAAAACTGAACTTGAAAACGTTGAACCAGATTTGTCAATAGAACTGGAAGCTGCGGAAATGCCAAAAAAAATCATGTCGAAATCGCTGCAGAAAAAACTTACAAATGCAGTTTGGGCAGCGCCAAACGACGTGGTTCGCATGAGCGATACAATGCCAGGAACCGTGGAAACATCATCAAACCTGGCAATTGTTAAGTCGGATAAAAGCAAAGTTGAGATAAATTGCCTGGTTCGCAGTTTCTCAGAATCAGCAAAATTAGCGCTTGCATCGCGGTTGGAATCGGTATTTACTTTGGCTGGAGCTTGTGTAAGTGTAGATGGCAGTTACCCGGGCTGGAAACCGGATGTTAATTCTGAAATTCTGGAAGTAATGAAAAAACTGTATTACAAACAGTTCAAAATGAAACCCGAATTACTTGCCATGCACGCCGGTTTGGAGTGCGGAATCCTTGGCGCAACTTACACCAACTGGGATATGATTTCAATTGGCCCAACCATAAAATATCCACATTCGCCCGATGAAAAAGTAAATATCGCAACAGTTCAAAAATACTGGGATTTCCTGCTGAATGTGCTGGAAAATGTTCCTGAAAAATAAAAATTATATAAGGTGATTAGGAAGGTGACGTAAAGTCACCTTCTTAGTTTTTCAATAACTTGTCAGCAGCTAAAACCAGGAACATAAAATGCGTTGCGCCACCGCCCATCACATATTCGGTTTGCTGCCAGAAATAAGGCCATTCCTTCAATTCAGGAAAATCGGGACGGATGATTCCGGTTCCCGAAACAACTCCACCCGGAATAAATGATCTGTCGGCACGATTTACGCCATAAGCCTGAATAACCGAACGCGCTCCAACTCCTGACGCAAATGACGATGTATTTTCTCCCGGATGATTACCCAGCATAAAATTCAAAGCATTAAAAAGCAAATCTTTCTGAAACAAATCGGGCTTGTATTTATTCAAAAAATACTGCTGCATTCCTAAGCGTTGAATACCCCAACCATCGCCCCAAATGGCAATATTATAAGGTACACCAAACGGGTTTTCCTTTTGCCTTTCCTGGAGTTTTGCACTCAATTCTTTAAAAGCAGCGCTTACTTCCTTTTTAAATTCTTCATTTTTACAACGGCTAAAAATCCTTGCAATTGAAGCTCCCGTTTGCGAAAGGCTTTTCACCACTGCATCCTTCATTTCGAGTATATCGTTTTGGTATTTTGTATCATTGGTTGTTAGAAGTAATTCAACCGCGGCATTTATTTTTCCTGAACTGTTTCTGCCGGAAATCTGTCTTTCCACATCATATAATTCAGTGGCAGCCTTTAAACATCGGGCAGCCAAATCATCGTTATAACCTTTTAAAACGCGGGCTGCAGCAGCCAGCGCCTGAATTGCAGCAAATTCATGCCCTGCATTTTCTTCAGTGAAAACCCAGCGGTCATCGGTTTTACCCGATTCAGTTCCGGTTTTTTCGTTTTCCGCGAGCGCCGGATTGTATTTTAAATCATCGGTCATCGAACTTGCATCGCCAAGCAAAACATATTGCCGCAAGGTATTGCAAATAATTCCGCGGTATAACCTGCCCATATTTTCATAACCTCCCAATATTGTTAAAACTCCGTGTTCTATTTGTTGAAGAACATCAGGTTTCCCGTCGGGCAAGTGAATTTCAACAAGATGATTTTGCTGGTCAACTGTGGTTTGGTCCCAGTCAACGCCAAATTCTTCATACGCAAGCGCCAAAGTCCAGACTGTTCCGGCCTGCGATTCAACGCGTAAATCGTAATCGCCCGCATCGTGCCAGCCACCTGTATTTAAACCCGGAACCTGTTCCATCGGTTTGAATTGTGTTAAAGTTGAAGGCCCCTGTAAATAGCCGTCAAAATGATTTGTATCAATTGGCGCCATCAGTGCATCGTCCATGTGACAGAGGTCGTGCCAAACCCGGTAACCCTCGTTAATGCGCATGTGGCACATTTGCACAGGCAGAAAATATTCAAGCGTGGGTTGCCAGACATGGCGCTGGTAAACATCGTTATCAATTTTAAAAGGCTCTGTTTTATAACCTTCATATTCAACCTGGTAAATTCCCGGTTTTTTTATTTCAGAAAAATCGAACTGGTAATAATTGAAACGCAGGTATTTCCCCCATTTTTCGGGATTTCCTTTTTTTACGGTTTCAAAACCACCATTTTCCGACATGCGAAGCAGTGAAACTTCTGCAATCCGTGTTTCTTTATTATCCAATTCAACTGTTGCTATTTTTGGCTGAGCAGGATGATAACCGACCTGACTGACATGAACAACAGGTTTCTGTTTAAAACCAACAGCAACATTTGGTTCAACAAACCATTCAACTGCATTTTTGGTTGCACCTGCCTGAACTTCAGAACGAACAACAAACCAGCCGTTATTGTGGTAAAACCGTCCGTCGAGTAAAAGTAAATCGGCTTTCAAACTTGTAATTTTAATAGTTTGCTCAGGAACATCGGGAGCAATTGTCAGTTTTTTTCCGGTTGCCATCGGGAAAGCCTGCCAGTTTCCATCGGCATCTTTTTGCAT
>DAOPKR010000120.1:6277-14866 GCA_035391305.1 Draconibacterium sp. | reverse complement strand
AAAGATTCGGTTATTGAAAAAGTTCTTCCCTATTTGCTTGAAATTAAGAAATTGGGTTACAAAACCCTTGTTGAATGTACTCCGGCATATTTGGGCCGCGACCCTCAATTATTAAAAATGCTTTCTGAAAAATCGGGTATTCAAATCATTACAAATACCGGATATTACAGTGCAGTTGGTGGCAAGTTTATTCCCGCACATGGTTTTACCGAAACCGCTGAACAGCTTGCACAGCGCTGGATTGATGAAGCAAAAAACGGTATTGAAGAAACAGGGATTTACCCGGGTTTTATAAAAATTTCGGTTGAACGGGCGCCGCTTGAAGAAATCAACCGCAAAGTGGTTGAAGCTGCCTGTATCACGCACAAAGCTACCGGGCTTGTAATTATGTCGCACACTGGATTGGCAACTCCTGCATTTCAACAACTTGAAATTCTTGAAAAATACGGCGTTTCAGCTTCTGCATTTATCTGGACACACGCCCATAATGAAACTGATTTCAGCAAACAAAAAGAAGCGGCACGAAAAGGCGCCTGGATTGCTTTCGATAATTTTAATCCCGGACAATTGGAAAAATTTGTTGAGTTTGCACAGCTGATGAAAAAGGAAGGACTTCTGAATAAACTCATGTTTTCGCACGATGCCGGCTGGTACAAACCCGGTGAAACAAATGGAGGTGAGTTTCGCGGATTTACAGATATTGAAAATCTGCTGATTCCGGCACTCGAAAAATCGGGATTATCACAACCTGATATTTACCAGATTTTTACATTAAATCCGGCTGAGGCGTTTAAAGTAAAAATCAGGTTGGCAGAATAAAAACAGAAAAGCTACTTTATTCACTCGCTTTCGCAACAAACGGAAAAGGCTTTGTTGCTTCGCCTGTATAAATACTTACATGAGGGAAAGGTATTTCAATTCCTTCGGCATCAAAAGTTGATTTGATTTCAATAAAAAGGGAATTTTTAACTTTCAGAAAATTAGCCTTTTCGAACCAGACACCAAGAAGAATATTTATTCCGCTGTCGCCAAAATCCTTAAATACAACAAGTGGTTCAGGTTCATCCAAACAAAATGGGTTTCGTTTAACAACACGTTTTATTACTTCAATAACCTTTTCCAAATCTTCCTTGTAGGCAACACTTAAATCAATGTCGAGCCTGCGGATTGGAAATTTTGTAACATTAATAACTTCGGTGCTGATTACTGTTTGATTCGGAATTCGAAGCAATAAATTATCGAGGGTTTTAATTTTAATTGACAATAAATCGATGCTGTAAACCGTGCCGGATTTATCGCCAATCCGAATTAAATCGCCCAGTTCGAATGGTTTTTCCGAAACCAGAAAAAATCCGCTTACAATGTTTCCAATACTTGTTTGTGAAGCCACACCAATTACAATACCAATAACTCCGGCTGCTCCAAAAATGGCTGTTAAATCAATATTCATTTCTGATATTATAATCAGAAACAGGATTACTACTCCGGTATATCGCACAAAACGGTTGATGAGCATTTTGCGCTGCATTGAAAACCTGGCGGGTAAAAGTTTCTTTACCACTGCAGTTATAATTCCTAAAATCAGTAATCCAACAACCAGGATAATCCCGATACGGAGCACTTTATCAATTGTTTCTACATTAAAATATTTCGACCAGTCAAAATTCATTATTCGCTTCTGTAAATGTTTTTAATAAAATGGAAATTCAGTTTCAACAAATTTTTACCTGACGTGTTTCGCGGTTTTGCAATAATCTCTTGTTTTTCGCCATTATATTCTTTTGAGTAATGATAACCCACTTCGCCTGCCACTTCATTTCCTTTAAATTCAACATGAACCAGGCTTGTAACTATTTTATCCCCGTTTTTATACAGCGTTACATTTTCGTCGCGAATGATTAAACGCTGCACATTTAAAATTTCCGATGAAGTATTTTGCACCAGTACCGGGCAAATAGCCTCAAGATCTGTAATTTTAATTTCGTTAATGTCGAGGAAATACTCGCTTCCAAGAGAAAAGGCCGGCTCACCCGAGTCGGGTTCACCAAACCAGGTATCGGATAACCGTTTGTAGGTAATTTCCTTTAAAAGGTTTTCAGGAAGTATTTTTGAAAAGTAAATCTGAAATGCAAGCGGAATTTTAAGGAAAAATGTAAGTTGCTGATTGGGCAGAACATTTAATCCGGTTCCCTTAAATACCAGCGGTTTAACCGGAAGCGCCGGGGCAATTATTA
The DNA here is from genome assembly GCA_035391305.1 of Draconibacterium sp. Classification (GTDB taxonomy): domain Bacteria; phylum Bacteroidota; class Bacteroidia; order Bacteroidales; family Prolixibacteraceae; genus Draconibacterium. The sequence goes on along the minus strand of DAOPKR010000120.1, from coordinate 12,632 downwards.
ACGTATTTGAATTTCCGGTCTGAAAATAATCGGCCAAAGTAGAATCGGTAGATAAATCAATATCATCATGAGGGCAATTGTCAGTTGTAACTAAATGCCAGCCTTCGTTTTTTCGTGTTGCCGAAAGTTGCACACAGCCAATGTCAATAAGTTTGGTTTCGCCGGGTAATATTTTGTGTTTCTTTAAAATTGAATCTAAATCCATCCTGTTTTTTTATTGAAACCCAAAATTACGAAACATTTATGAACACGGCCAACAATGATGAAAAAAGTCCGGCAGGCAACCGGACTTTTAATTTTCACTTTTTAGTTCTTTTTCACGTCAATATCACCAATATCAATGTTCATGGCTTTTGTTATTTTCCCAATACTTTGCGGGTCGATGATTCCGCTAATACTAATCAAAGTATTTTCGTCGCCTCCAACCACAAGCAGCAAGTCTGATATTTTTCCGTTTCCGGCATCTTTTGCAAGAAAACGCACCACTTCATTTGCTTCGGTAACTTCCATCAACACTTCAAAATTGTTGTTTTTGAAGAAACCCGACTGTTCAAGTTCTGTGTAGAAATCTAGTTTTTTGTTCAGTTCATCATCTTCAACAGTGAGAACCCTGATTCCGCTTAATGATGAAAGCATATCGCCGGTTGCTTTGTCGCCGTCCATCTGACTGGCAAATCCGAGCAGTTTTCCCGAGATATTGACTGTGGTAAATCCTTTTTGGTTGGCGTATTTTTCAAACAACTTGTCAACCGGAGTTTTTTGTGCAAGCACTGCCAGCGGCAGCACAACTGCAAGTATTAAAACTAACTTTTTCATTTCATTTTATTTTTTATTGTTTAAAATTTCTAAATCAAATAGTAATTCATTTTTTTGCGCGCTTTTATATTGAATCAGTACTTTTTCTTTTATCCTGTTTATTTATGATTTTTTCGTCCTTTTTCAATTCCAGTTTCTCAATGCTTTTGTAGAATTCATTTACCGGGGCAATTCCTTTTTTAATTGGTTCAGCAGCTTTTTGCAGCTTATTGAATTCAGCAAGCCCTGAAATTCCCTTGTTGTATTTAACCGAAACAAATTGCAATGTTTGCCGTGCGTAAGCATAAGCTTCTTCCGGATTATTAAATGTGTCTTCGAATGGTTTTTGCTGTTGCTGGTAGAACAGAAAACCTCCCAGAACAATGATAACCGAAGCTGCAATTCCGGTAACAGTTTGCCACAACCAACGATATTTTATCTTTTCCCTGTTTTCATTTTCAAGAATAAAATCCATCACCTCTTCTTCAATATTTGAATCAGCTGAATTAGTGGAGAGTTCCGAAATTCCGCAAAAGAATTCGGTGTATTCCTTAAACTTTTCATCAACAAAAGCTGACCGGAAATAGCTTTCCAATACTTTTTCCTCTTCTGCTGTGCTTTCGCCGTTAAAGTAATTCTGAAGTAACTTTTCTATTTTGCTGGTTTCCATTTTGATTCAATTTTAAAAATTCATCTCTCACTTTTTTTCTTGCCCTCGACAGATTTACCCGTATTGCGTTGATCTGAAGTTCTGTCGTTTCTGCAATTTCTTCGTACGAAAGCTGCTCAATATCACGCATGTACATGACATTTCGCTGCAAATCGGGTAGTTTGTCAATCAGCTTTTTTATCTGAATTGCCGATTCTGAATATTCAACCTGTAAATGAACATCAACTGATTCTTCTTTCATTTTTCTGTCTGTCTCAGAACTTATAGCTACAGTTCTGCTTGTTCTGATTGCATCCAGACAACGGTTTCTTGTCATTTGCATGGCATAAGCTTCAATGTTTTCAATTTTTTCAAGCTCATCCCTCTTTTGCCATAGTTTCAGAAAAACATCCTGCACAGCATCTTTTGCCTCGTCTTCGTCTTTTAAAAAGTGCGTTGCAAATCGAAGCAGTTTTTTGCTAACCGGTAATATGTTCGTTTTAAAATCCCGGGCAATCATCAGTTTACATTTTGTTTTTCATTTTAAAGTTATGACGGAAGCACTTAAATTACATTACATGATTTGGAAAAAATATTTTAAAGTTTTAGTTTCAGCAAATAAAAAAGCCGCTAATAATGCGGCCTGTAAAACGAAATAAATTCAAATTTATATTTTAGTTTTTATCTTTTATTCAATCAATCATTCATTCCATCATTCAATCAATCAGGCATTTAATGTTTTTGCGTTCTGTCGTCAATTACAACCAACCTGTATTTTACCCCATTCATAACAACCCTGTGTGTATCAATATGCAAATGTTTTGTAACTACCTTGTTGTGGATAACAAAATCCTGAATCAAAACAAGTTCCGAGAGGTTGGACCCGGAAAGTAATTCGCGCAACTGGCAGTGTTTACAAAAATTATCGGTTCCGCCAACCACCTTACCTCGCCTCGTGCAGCCCATTATCTCACAAAACTCGTGTTCCAGAATATCTCCTTTATCACTTTGCGTAAGATTTTGAAATGATTTATTAAAGTATTTTACTTTAAAATTGTTGTCAGCTAAAAAAATTGACTGTGGGTGGTGCTCGATTAACTGGTTTATGAGGTCGTTTGCTTCTTCTATCCGAACAAATTCAAGTTGCATAAGTTTGAAATTTAATAGGTTAATATAATTCTTTGTCAATGAATTATCCCGTGATGATTGTTTTTTTTGCTTCTGGAATTTAGCAATTATTCATAAAACTTTCAACTGAATATGTTTTTAAATTATAAAATATAATTTACTGAATGGTTTTTTAAGTATCCAGAGTTCCAAACACCCTCTTAAGCAATGAGTTAACCCGGGCCAGCGGATCTTTTCGGATTTGTTTTTCTTCGGCTTCAATTTTTAAAAACAACCCATCCAGCGCTTTATTTGTAAGATATTCTTCAAGATCAATTTCCACAGGTTTAAATCCTGCCACTTGCCCAACTACAGATTTGGCTACATCGTTCCATTTTTTTGTTATTTGGTTCCAGCTTTCGGCAGTTGAAATATTGCCTGCCAGCTTTTTCTCCACCGATTCTTTTATTTTGGGACTGTACAAATCAAACAGCTGGTTGTATGTTGTTTTTCGCAAATATTGTGTTGCAGCATTGTCACCGCCTTTTAAAATTGCCCACCCATCGGAAATTGTCATGCTTTTTATGCTGCTTACAAATATTGGTTTTGCTTCTGAAACTGCATCTTCCGCAGCACGGTTTATTTTAAGCAACACATCTTCAATTAATTCGTTTCCGCCGGGAATTTTATTTATGTTTTTCACAATCATATCAGCTTCCGGCGGTAACAAAATTTTCACCATTTCATCTTTATAATATCCGTCGGTAGCACCAAGAATATTCGATGAATTAGTTGTGCCAACAATGAGTGCTTCCTTTAATCCTGCAATTACCTCGTTTTGAGACAAAGGTTTATTTTCTCCTGTTACCTGTTGCGAAACCTGCATTAATTCGGCACAAGCTGTCAGAATTAATAGAATTATAAAAATGAAAATCTGTGTTTTTTTCATAAATCCGTTCTTCAATCAATAAATTTTATACCTGTTTATTTTTAAAAAGTTTATCGATTAAATCTACTCTTCCCTTTGATTTCAGGTCGTTTATTATCGAATTTTTAAATTCACTTTTATACCAAAAGAAAAATTTCCGCTGGTTTTCCTTTTCATTGTGATTTCGGGCGGTGTAAATTTTTTCCATTGTATATGGGTGATAACCTGAATAATAAACCACAGTTGCCAGTGTCATTGGTGTGGGTGTAAAATCCTGCACCTGTTCAAGCCTGAAATTCATTTTTTTGGTTTGAATTGCCAGGTTTGCCATATCTTCTGATTTGCTTCCCGGGTGGCTCGAAATAAAATACGGTATCAATTGCTGGTTCAGATTTTCTTCTTTATTTATTTTGATGAATTCGTCATTTAACTGTTCAAAAAGTTTGAAAGAAGGTTTACGCATAAACTTTAAAACTTCGTCAGAAGAATGTTCCGGCGCAACTTTTAATCGTCCTGAAACATGGTGTTTTATAACTTCGCGCAAATATTCGCTGTTATTTTTGTCGGTTTCTTCGCGGCCGGTTTTTTCCAAAATCATGTCGTAACGAATCCCACTGCCGATAAATGCCTTTTTTACATTTGGATTTTGGCGTACCTTTTTATAAAGGTCGAGCATCGGTTTATGATCGGTGTCAAGATTTTTACAGATTGAAGGAAAAATACACGAAGGACGTTTACATTTCCGGCAAATATCTTCGTGAATGCCTTTCATTTTATACATGTTTGCCGACGGGCCGCCTAAATCAGATATATATCCTTTAAAATCAGGCATTTTTGTTACCTGTTCTACTTCTTTTAAAACTGATTTTTCGGAGCGGCTGGCAATAAATTTTCCCTGGTGTGCCGAAATGGTGCAAAAAGTGCAGCCACCAAAACAGCCACGGTGAATATTTATCGAATGCCGGATCATTTCATAAGCCGGAATGGTTTCCTTATTGTTGTAGCGTGGATGCGGCAAACGTGTGTAAGGTAAATCATAAACCCTGTCGATTTCGCTTTCCTTAAAAGTTGGCCAGGGTGGATTTACAACAATTTTTTTGTCGCCAACTTTTTGGGTGAGCTTTTTTGCCTCCATTTTATTCGATTCTTCTTCAATATGCATAAAATTCCGGGCATACTTTTTCTTGTCTTTTAAGCATTCTTCATGCGATGACAATTCAAACTCGTCCCAGTTCTTTTTTGTTGCATAATCTTCATCAAGGTCAACTAAAAATGAGGTTTGCGGAATTGTTGTAAGCTTTTGGATTGGAACCCCTTTTTGTATTAATTGCGCAAATTCAACAATCGATTTTTCGCCCATGCCGTAAAAAAGCATATCGGCTCCTGAATCCACCAAAATCGATGGCATCAGTTTATCACTCCAGTAATCATAATGTGTAACTCGCCGCAATGATGCTTCAATCCCGCCAATAACAAGCGGAGTATCCGGAAAAAGTTCTTTTACAATTTTTGAGTAAACAATTGTAGCATAATCAGGCCGAAAACCAGCTTTTCCTCCGGGAGTGTATGCGTCACTGCCCCGCTTTCGTTTTCCTGCAGTGTAGTGGTTAACCATCGAATCCATATTTCCGCCGGTAATTGCAAAAAACAGGCGCGGACTGCCAAGTTTTTTAAAGTCGCGCAAATCGTCGGTCCAGTTGGGTTGTGGCACAATGGCAACCCGCAAACCTTCTGCTTCCAGTATCCGTCCAATAACAGCTGCTCCAAATGACGGATGATCAATATATGCGTCGCCGGTAAAAAGCACTACATCCAACTCATCCCATCCCCGCTCCTTTACTTCCTTTTTCGAAGTGGGGAGCCACAAATTTATATCGGTTTTATTTTCCACCATTTTTTTATTTCTCTCACTCTAACAATTAAAACCCGAATTTGATGATAAAGAAAGGGTTTTAAATTGGATTGCAAAAGAAGCGGAAAAATCATTCTACATTTATCCTTTCTTTTAAAAAGATCAAATTCAATGGTTTTAAACATTCAAAAAACAAAAAGTTCATTTTTTATGCAGAACGAAAACCAGTTGTTTATTTTTACTGATGGCAGCGTGAACACCAAAACAAACATAGGTTGGGGCGCATTTCTGGTGGTTCCCGATATTGAACTTCAAGTCGAAAAACTTAAGCAAAGCGTGAAATTGAAACGCTTTGAAGATACTTCATCTTCCAGGCTCGAAATCCAAACTTTAATTTGGGCACTTTCCGAAGTTCTTAATTTTAATGGAAAAATTACAGTTTATACCGATTCGCAAACTATTGTTGGGTTGGCTGGCAGAAGATTTCGTTTGGAGAAAAACAATTACCACTCGAAAAGCGGACGACTTATTAATAACTACGATTTATACAGGGAATTTTTCGCAATAACAGATCAAATCAATTGCGAATTCATAAAAATAAAAGGGCATAAACAATCGGTAAGAAAAGATAAAACTGACAATATTTTTGCCCTGGTTGACCGCGCAGCAAGAAATGCGGTGAGGGGTGAAAAATGAAGCAGCCAAATAAAATAACAAATTTTATGCTTGAAGAAAACCGCCGAAAAACTTTTATTAGATATTGGATATTGAAAATTCTTTATTGGATATTCCCCTTCAATTCCCGTTAAAACCTACCTTTGCCGCCAATGAAAAACTTCGATATAATAGTTGTTGGCGCCGGACCGGCCGGACTTTTAGCAGCAGGCCGTGCAGCCGAACTGGGTGCTAAAGTTTTGATTTTGGAGAAAATGTATGCTCCGGGACGGAAACTTTTAATTACCGGAAAAGGACGCTGCAATATTACAAACAGCGCCGAAATCAGCGAATTTATTAAACATGTTTT
>DAOPKR010000120.1:0-6177 GCA_035391305.1 Draconibacterium sp. | reverse complement strand
GACGCTGCAATATTACAAACAGCGCCGAAATCAGCGAATTTATTAAACATGTTTTTCCTGATGGACGGTTTCTAAGAAGCGCTTTTTCAAATTACTTTTCTGAAGATATTATCGAACTTCTTCAAAGATTTGGCGTGGAATCGACATTGGAACGCGGAGGAAGATACTTTCCGGCGAGTAACAAGTCGCTTGATATCTTGAATGCATTACTGGATTGGATAAACAAACTGGGTGTCGAAATAAAATGTAACCAGCGGGTTGAAAAACTTCTGGTTGAAAACGGAAAAATTACCGGAGTTAAAGCAAGCGGAGAAAATTTTGCAGCACAAAAAGTAATAATTGCTACCGGAGGAAAATCATATCCGGGAACAGGTTCAACCGGTGATGGTTATGAACTGGCCCGACAGGCCGGGCACACAATTGAAAAGCCAATTCCCGCATTGGTTCCGCTTGAAACGAAAGGAAGCATGGCGCAAAACCTGCAAGGGCTGAACCTGAAAAATGTAAAAGCAGTTATTTGGGTTGACGGGAAAAAGGCCAGTGAAGATTTTGGCGAAATGATTTTTACGCACTTTGGTTTATCGGGCCCAATAATTTTAACGTTGAGCCGAATTGCAGTCGCTGCTCTTCAAAACAACAAAAAAGTTGAAATTGCAATCGACTTAAAACCGGCACTTGACGAACAAAAATTAGATGCCCGGTTGATCCGCGATTTAAACGAACAGGGCAAAAAACAAATCGGAAACATTTTTCGGGAGTGGCTGCCAGCTTCAATGATCCCTGTTTTTATTGAAAAACTTCAGATTAACCCCGAAAAAGAATGCCACCAGGTTACAGGAAACGAAAGGAAGCAAATCAGAAATTTAATGAAAGACCTGCGTTTTGAGGTTTCACACAACCGTTCGTTTAAAGAAGCAATTATAACTGCCGGCGGAATTGTAACTTCCGAAATTTCGCCTAAAACAATGGAATCAAAATTGATTGGAGGCCTTTATTTTGCCGGAGAAGTTATTGATTTGGATGCCGAAACGGGTGGTTATAATTTGCAGATTGCGTATTCTACGGGTTGGCTGGCGGGGAATTCGGCAGCTTTACAATTGAATCTGCAAAACATGGAATAAAAAAATAGTTTCAGAATGTTTATTTCACAAAATCATGCGTTTTATATCTGAATATTTCAACACAACAACGAGTAGGAAATGAGTAATTTTTCATCTTTTTTCCACCTTAACCAACCTTTGTTCAAAGGTTTTAAATCTTTATCCTGAAGTTCAACCTGAATCCATTCGTTTTTGATTGAAATGGGTTGCAGAAATTCATATTCGCTCAACACTTCGCCTGCATTTTCAAGCGGTTTAATTTTTATGGTTTGCGGATTTTCAGGTAACATTTCAATTGAATATACCTTTAATAAAAACTCGGGCCAAAGAATTATTTTACCTGCAAAACGGTCAATATAAGCAGTATTTTGAGTTACTGTATTCACAGTAATTTCGATAAATTCAGGCCCCAGTGTTTGAACCCTGAAATAAAGAATGTCGTAATCCAGTTTTAAATGCTCAGGTTGCAGCCATGGCGGCGTAGAAAAAATCTCGAAACTCCCGTATTCCGTTGGTTTAAAAACAACACTGTCGGTTGGGGTGTGATCAGAAATTATTTTTGAAAAGTTTGGATTTCCATAAAAATATAAAACTTTATTTTCATAAAAGTTTGGGCTAAAAAAACCCAGTCCCATTGGTGTTTCATTTGTTTCCGGAAAGTTGTTCTTAACTTCAGAATATACTGCCGGAAGAATAAAATCAGTTGTTAAACGAGACTGGCTTTCTTCTTCCCCATTGTTTTTTCGCATTTTTTGCCTAATTATTAGAAAGGCAATCAAAATAAGCAGTATAAGAAAAAATACTCGGTTCCCGTTAACAATTGCTTTGTGTGAAACACTGTAAACCAAAATGATTGCAGCAACAATTGCAATTAAACCTGAAATAATTCCATAACCCAAAACAATAGCCCCGCCGGCTAATCCCTGTCCGTCAGCAGCCCCGGTAAAAGCAGCATAACCTGCACCAATAATCACAAAAACAACAAACGACAGGATATATAACAAAATACTTGATGGTTTAATAAATTTGCTCATGGACTGAAAATTTAGAATTGTATTATTTTTTCAATTGTCTCATTCTGTTTTACTTCAATATTTACAGTTTCTTTTTTGCCTCCGTATTTTCCCAATGCGTTAATTTCAACCCTGTAAGAACCCGGATTCAACATGAATTTCCTGGGATTACTGCTTTCAGAAGTGTATGTTCTAGCCGCCGCAACATTCTTATTGCTTGTCGTTTCAATGAAATTAACTGTGGCATCAACCAGTCCCGAAGAATTCACTGCACCAATCATCGCAATTCCGGTGTTAAAGTTTTGTTCCAATTCTTTGGTTTCTCCTGCATCAACTTCAACATTATCAATTGTTTTCTTTGTATCAATACCTTCCACTACCAATGCCTGAATTTCAATATTGTAAGCACCCGGATTAATTTCAAGAATTTTGGGTTTTCCGTAAGTTCGCCCTTGAGCAGCTACTTTTCCGTCAGTTTTATTGATTATTTTAACCGATGCATCCCAACCTTCGCCATTGTTTAAAGCTGTAATCTGAATTTTTGCTCCATCAAAACTCACCGTTTTATGAGTTGTTTTATCATCAAAACTTTCAATATTGGAAATCAGGATCGGTTTAACTTTGCTGTTTTCCAGAGGAGTAACTTTCAAATCGTATTTTCCCGCCGGAAGATGCATGAATCCGGTATCCTGGTAGGTACGAACCCTATCCGATTCAGTGGTTGTACCGGCTTTAAATGACTGTACCATCGCATCAATTGCTATTCCGTTTTTAACTACAAAAACTGAAAAATTGTCCGACAGTACATCAACTGTTTCATTTGTGGCTTCTGACAGTGCTGCTGTTAAATTTCCTGCATCAGCTGCATCGAAATATTTGCCGTCTCCGGCTTCGGCAGCGCAAATTAATTGTTCCGTTTCTCCCGCTTTTAAGCCAAATCCAACAATGTGCAACCTAAAATCAATACCTTCTTCTTTTGCCGATTTTATGACTTCACAAATATTCCCGTCACATGATTCAATGCCATCGGTAATTAAAATTATTGTGGATTTCATTTTCGACTGACGTAATTTATCGATTACAAGTGTTGCAGAATAAGCAAGTGGCGTTTTACCCAGTGGTTTTATTTTTTTTAGCGATTGATTGAATTGTACTTTATTTCCAGCTGCCACATCAATCAAAAATTCAACATCCCTGCAGTCTCCTTCATTGCGGTGACCGTAAACTACCAGGCCGATTTTCTGGCTATCAGCAAGTTTGTTAACTGCATCCGACAAAACATTTGACGCTATTTCCATTTTCGATTTTCCATCAATTTGCCCCCACATTGATCCGCTGGCATCGTAAATAAAAATTATCGGCGAAAGTATCTGGTTGTCCTGCGAATTGGAGGGTAGTACTGCAGAGAATAACAGGATAACAGTTATTAAAATTCTCATAATTAATATTTTTAGCTGAAAAAAGATATGAAAAATTAATATTAAAACCTATTGATATTAATACTCTTATGTCTTATTTACTTTTCAGCTAATCATATTTTTGTTCAGTTTGAAGTATCCAGAGCGTATGTTAATAACCGGGAACTTTGATTTTCCATCTCACAATGTTTCCCTGACAACGAAATAATAAAAGCCGTTTCTACTCAGGTATCACTCTTTTAACCCTCCCTACTTCTCCTGTTTCCAACATTACTTTTATACCGTGTGGGTGGTTAGGCGAATTTGTAAGTATTCTTTTTACAAATCCTTCGGTTAATTCACCGGTCCGTTGGTGGTGTTTTTGAACAATTTCCACCAAATCGCTAACCTGTATATTTTTCCTGATTCTGCCGTCCATTTCAAATAAGTGATAATTGTTTAAATTTTCTGTCAATCAGTAAATGATATTCCAATTGCATTTCCACAGGTAAAAAGCTGGTATCAATTGTTTTATGCCATTGATTCAGTACCTTGTTAAATCGTTCAAAAATATTTTCAATTACTTTTTCTTCTATCCCGGCGCTTTTCATGGCTACAATAAAATCTGAATATTTCAGTTTTTTCTTTTTCCCGTTCAATGTTAAGGCAAGCTCTTCATCATCGCCTTCCACTACCAATTGCGAGGCAACCATATCGTAGGCAGGACACAAGCTGTAACCCACTGTGTCATTTTTTATTAGTGAGAAGTTTTTAAGGTGCATATCGCTGTTCCCGGTCAGGAAACTGAAAATCACTATCTCGTAAAAATTAACAACATCAAATCCGGGATTCGATGAATATTTCAAAACAGCTTTGGCGATTTGATCGTGCGAACCGCGATATTTATGTTCAGTCAGCCTTTCGGTTAGCTGACACATGTCTTCCATGTGAATTTTCTTTCCTTTCTCCCTGTCAACCCGTTTGGTAATGTAGGCCAGTTGTCCTGATTGCAGGTAAATCAAAGAATGGGGTACGGTTTTTATTTTTGTAACTTCTGCCAGGTGCATTGTCAAATCTTCTATTTCGGGAAGATTCTGATAGTATTTAGTGGGTGGTTTGAGAATATATTCTCCCCACAACCCGACAATGGTAAAGCGGGAATTGAATTCGCCCTCTTTTATTTTCTGAATGCCAAGCGACAGTTTAGGTTGTACCCCTGTTACCGTCTTCTGGCCCTTTACCACCTGTTCTGCTAAAACAAGCATATCTTCTTCAGAATAAGGAAGTTCGGGCGGGACCGTGCTGCCAAATATTTTTTTACTGCAAACAGCATGAAACCCTGCTTTTCCGGCAGGCAGGTTCTGTTCTGCTTCAGCGACGCCTTGATAGCAATATAAACATCTTGTATTTTTCATCATTCAACTCCAAATGGTTCGACCGATACAGCGCCGATGCAGTTTCGGCAGGTAGCTAATAAAATCCCCATCCTGTCACGAACATCGAGTTTCCAGTTTCGCTCTGCAATTTCGAGCAGCCAGCCTTCCGGGATAAGTCCGTCGAAGAAAGGGAACAGAACGTTATTAGTGAACGGTTTATCAGAAAGGGGCAAAGCTAAACTTACTGGTTCGGCATGTTCAGAAGTTAAAAAGTCCGGCTCGTAAACAAAGTGGTACCCGTTTTCGTCTTCGGTAAGGGTTCCTGCCCAAAAATCATGCATGTATATTTTAGCTTTCCTCATTGTCAGTTTCTTTTCTGTTTATTTCTACCGGGCCCAGTTCAAAACCAAAAAGCTTTAACACCTGGTTTACCTTGTCAATCCTTAATGTGGGTTTCCCGTTTTCCAATTCACGAATAAAACGCAGTCCCACACCCGATTTAAACGAAAGTTCCTGTTGGGTAAGGCCAAGCAATTTTCTTTTTTCTTTTACAAATTGTCCGGTTATATCTTTATTCATGATTTTTATACCTTATCGGGTATAAAAGTAAATAATTTTTCTGAATTATACCTTATCGGGTATAAAAAATGTTATTGTATTTAGTTTTATACCTTATCGGGTATAAAATTTATAACAAAACTCTATTTAAGATACAGATTACTATCGCCGTAACTTAAAAACCGGAAGTTATGGCTGAGTGCAAATTCGTAAACTTTTTTCCATTCGTTTCCAAGGAAAGCACTGATTAACAGCAACAAAGTGCTTTGCGGCTGATGAAAATTGGTAAACATTCCATCGATTACTTTAAAATTATATCCGGGAAGAATGATAATTTGTGTTGAAAACTGAATTGAATCCCGACCACTTTTCTCCAAAAAATCAGCAATATTTTGAAATGACCTTTTTGTGCTGATTTTTGCTTCTGTTTCGTACGGTTCCCATTGCGAAACCTCAGGATTTTTGAGATCGAAAGTGTTGTTTTCCAACTGCTGCCCCAACCAAAACAAACTTTCAACTGATCGCACAGAAGTGGTTCCAACGGCTATGATTTTATTTTGACTATTAATAAAATCAAGGATTACATTTTTCGGAACAATTACCATTTCGTTGTGCATCGTGTGCCCGTCAATAATTTCCGATTTTACGGGTTGAAATGTTCCTGCACCCACATGCAATGTAATTTCGCTTTTCGAAATATTTCGCTGCTGAAGTTTGCTTAAAACCGACTCAG
>DAOPKR010000119.1:0-14977 GCA_035391305.1 Draconibacterium sp. | reverse complement strand
AATCGATGGTACTTGCGGTTTTCCCTGAATTATATGCAATTGTAGCATTTGCTGCAACTTTCCTTATTGCAACCGGATTACAGTAAAACTTCTTCACGGACTTGGAAAGCCCGCGTAATAAAAGAACCGTTCTTTTCTCAATTGGGCAAAAATGCTGTGGTTTTGCCAATCAATTTGTTAGAAAAGAACGGTTCTCTAAAAAATTATTTCACAACCAACTTTTTAGAGATCTTTTGACTGCCTTTGTATAAATTCAAAATATAAATACCTGAATTCAATTTGAAATTATATTGAGCCGGTTCATTTACCGCTTGGTCAAAAACCTGTTCGGCTACTTTTTTCCCGGTTAAATTTATAATATCAAGTTTATTGTAAGTGAAATCCGGGCTGTTAATAGTTATTTCACCATTTGTTGGGTTAGGATAAATTTTCAATGTTGATTTTTCGATAGTTTCAATCCCCGTTAAAACAGGTATCGAATCCTTTGAAACCAAAACATAAGTAACCGAACGTGCCGGAGCTTCAAATTTCACTTTTCCGAAAATGCTTTTCCCGAAAGCGTTCAGGGTTTCATAATTCGATGGGCCACCGCCCTGCGAAGTTGTAGTTTCACCATTTACATACACTTTTCGTGAAAACTCGCCATTGTCGGTTCCTCCTGTTAAAACGTAGTGGTAAAAACTGCGGGCTTCGGGGTAATTTTTTAAATCAAGCTCAACAATCTGTTTTGTTGTTCCCTTGTTTACAACCACTACCCCACTTTCTCCCGACGAAAATGAAGATGCATAGGAAATAATGCTGCTATTTCCGGTTACTGACGATTTCACCATAACATCGCCAAAATACTTTTGGAAATAATACATATAATAAAATGGAGCGTGAGGCGAATACTGAGTTACTCCGGGCTCATCGCCTGCTGCAAATAATCCGTGGTCGTTGCCGTTGCTCCAGCCATTTACCAAATCCCAGCGCATAGCTTGTCCATATTGATTTTTAATAAGCTCACCCAAAACAAGTGCAGCATGCATTCCATTTATATAAGAAACCGCCTGCATACTGCCGGTTGCAAAAATATTCCACTCGGTTAATGCCACAGGAATATTTTCCAAATCTGTATATTTTTTTAGATCGTTTATTACATAGTTTTTATGGTCTTTTGTAATCGATGCCGAATTTAAAATAACCGTTGCATTTGAATTTTGATCGTAAGGCGTATAATAGGAATGAACGATCAGAAAATCAGCTTTGTCGGCTACCTGTGGCAAAACACCGCTGTTCCATTTATTCATTACCTGGTTGTATGTTACCAAACTTTCCATGAGTCCAACCCCTATTTTAATTTCAGAACCAATTTCGGCGGCAGCACTTTTCATTGAGTCGATAAAAATGCGGCAATGTTTGCCGTATAATTCACCTGAAATGGTTTTTGGCTGCCCGTCCTGATTTAACGAAGTATCAATTTCGTATCCTGCCTCCCAGTTTCCCTGGTTTTCGTTACCAATTTCCCAGAGTTTTGTCCGACCTTTATCATATCGTACCCAGTTTGCTGCATAATGCGCAGCAGTTTCAACAGGTGTAGGTCCGGTTCCGTAACGGGCATAACTGTAATTCACACAAATACACCCTGTTGAGTTTGTTTTTGCCAGCAAATCATAATAATCGTTCAGATTCATTGCCCAGTTTGCCGTATTCATACCAGCATTCAAATCATTAATTTTCAAAGTTGGCGGAATATCCTTTGGCCCGTTTCCTGCTTTTGCATCCCAAAAATGTTCGTTGGAAAGGTTGCCACCCGGCCAGCGCAAAACGTTTGGGCTTAAATTGTAAATATCTTTTATCAACGCAGTTTTTGTGTTCATTTTGCCTGCCCACGGAATTGCATTATTCCCGTAAATGTATTTGCTGACTTTTGTAATCGTGTCATTCAAATCAACCGTAATTGTTACTGTTGCAGGTTCAACGGGTTGCGGTGTATTGGTGTAATTTGGACTTACAGCGGTTTTTGGTTGCCAGTCGTCAAGAAAAAAACCTTGCGGATAGTTTTGCTGGCTTTGTGCCAGTAATGAAAAAATCATCAAGTTAAAAAGCAGACAGAGTTTGGCTATAAATTTATATTTCATGTTTGAAAAAACTTAAAGAATTTAACTTTTTCATATTTCGAATTTAATTTTAACGAACTAATTTCCAACTATTTTGAAAATTTTTATTCCATTTCCGGTGTTAATTCTAAGCGAATAAAAACCAGGAGTACTTACCGGAATATTGGTTTTGCCGGAATATTGATTCAGTTGAATAGCTTTTACAAGAGCACCAGTTGCATCGAACAGTTCAACAATTACAGGTTTGTTTTCGTTGAAACTTGTTTCAAGAGTAAACGAACCTTTAAATGGATTTGGATAAACCTTTATTTGTAGCTGGTTTTCATTAATCCCAGTTGTACAGGCCGGATCGCCGGCTGAATAAACCTGCACATTTACGGGTTCTGAACTTGCGGTGCAACCATTTGCACTGGCTGTTAATATATAGCTTCCGCTTTCGTTTACATCAATTGCTGACACCGAACCCTGAATTTTGGTGCTGCCTTTCAACCAGTTATATGATGCATTGCCGGGAACACTGGCAGTAAGATTTAATTCACCTCCCGGACAAAAACTCAAATCACCGGATGCAACAATTTCAACATTTGGAATTGGATTTACCTTTATTTCGAAAGGTGCTGAAACTTTTTCAATGTTCCCATTACCAACTTTTACCGAATAAAACCCTGCCAAACCTGTTGTTAACGAGGCAGTTTGTTCTGTTAGAATTGTATCATTTCTGAACCATTGATAATTCAATCCTTCAACATTTGCAGTTTTCAGAGTTAGGTTTTCACCTTCGCACAAACATGCAGGTTTTGTTGCTGAGATTTCAATATTGTCGGGAATACTTGAATCAAAAGTAAGAATCACCAGATTCTCTTTTCCGCTTTGCTTTGAATTGTCGATTTTAAAAGTTCCGGTTCGCGTTTTGTCGCCCGATTTTATTGTGTATTTGTAATCACCAAGAAAACCATCAAACGAAACTTTCCCCAGTGAATCAGTTACACCCTCAGTTTTTTTTGTCCACCACTGATTGAAAACCAGATCTTTGTATGCCTCACCGTGTGGCCTGATATTCCAGTTGGAATCGTACAAAGCTCCTTCGGGTAACCAGTGTGCATTTGCCCAGAATCCCCAAAACAAAAATGATTTTACGTTTTCGTGACTAAAACAAATGGTCATGAAATCGCGTGTATATTCAGCCTGAACTGCTCGTTGCGTAACATTTATATCGTGTTCGGTAATTTTAATTTCCTTTCCAAGTTCGGCAAAACGATCAAGAATTGTGTAAATTTTTGGTATCGAAGTAAGTTCGCTGCCAAAATGGCCCTGCATTCCAATACCATCAACATCACCGCCTTTTTCTTCTATATATTTAACCAGATTATAATATGAATCCTGCTTTTTTGTGTCGCTTCCACCGCCTGAAAGAATTGAATAATCGTTTAAATAAAGTTTCACAGTTCTGTCGTTGTTGCGAACCCTTTTAAACCAGTCTGCCATAACATCTTTACCAAGAATGTCCATAATATCATGTTCCGAATAAGGTTCATTTATCACATCCCAATCAACCAGTCGCCCGCTTGTAAATTTGGTTACCTCATCAATGTGCTTGTCAATTGCGGCCCGCAGACCAACCGGATTTGACTCGTAGTTTTTTAGCGTTGACGGGGTAAACCTCCATGATGGCCAGATAACATTGTGCCCGCGAACAGCAATTCCGTGTGCGCCCAGTGAATCAAGCGATTTTCTGATATTTAGTGTTGAATTTGGGTTGAATTGCGGCCACTTCAAATCATTCTCAAAAACAACTTCGTTAAACAGTTCATACACTTTATTCCGAAAAGTTGAGTTACTAATAAAAACGCCCGCCGGAATAGCAGTTCCAAAACCAAACCTGTGCTTTGTCATTTCTATTGAAACTTCAGCGTCCTTTACTATTTCTCCATCTTCATCGTAAACCTGAATATCAACAATTCCCTTTCGAATTTGATTGATGCGCTCCTGGGCCGGTGCTCGCCATTCAGCGTCGGCAGCCTGACCCGGATATGTAATTTCTGAAACCGGCAATTCGTCGATACTGATTGTGTTTTTGTAATTCAGAAACTGAACATCGGCAACTTCAATGGTTTGCGAGGAATAGCCGGTAAAGAATGCATAACGCACATCAGAAGTACTCCATGCTGATTTTACCTTTACCGAGGCATAATACTGTTTCCACCCGCTGCCAATCAATACTTTATGCGATATTTCCTTTTCGTATGTGGTTTTATGTTCTATAACTACAGTTAGCGCACCTTCGCCTGATTCCTGAATTGTTGAAATTGTGCGTGCAAAAAATGTAACAAGTATTACATCATTAACAGCTATTCCGGCAACCGAAGGAAATTGTATCTGGGTATCCCAAAAATTGGCAATATTTGATCCGGTTGCACACCTGATTGCCTTTGAAAAAGACTGATCAGCAACAGCTACCTGAGTTAATGTGCAATTTCCAATTTTTAAGTACGTACTTCCTGAGCTTGCGTTTAACATAGTTCCGCCATCAGGAATTTGTGCTGAAAGAATTACGCTTGCGAAAAGAAAGATTAAGGCAAAAAAAAGTTTGAATATAAAAAGTTTCCTCATTTGTTTAGATTTTAGTAAGTCTGCAAAGTTAACAGTTCGAAATTATTAACCCTTTAGAATAATTCTTAATTTCAAAAAACCGCTGTAAAACTAAAAATGAAGCCTACTAAAACTGGCTTAAAACACCCGCGTTCCAAACACAAAACGCTCTGACCACCAGGGATTTTGAATTTCAGTAATAACTACTCCTTTTGAGGTTGAGGCATGAATAAACCTGCTGTTGCCCAGATAAATGCCCACATGTGTAATATAATCGGGCGAATTGTATGATTTTGTAAAGAAAACCAGGTCGCCTTTTTTAAGTTCCGATTTGTTTAAAATTAGCTTTCCGTAACGCGCCTGATCCTGCGACCTGCGCGGAATATTTATTTTATTTGCAGTAAACGACAAATAGGTGAGGCCAGAACAATCCAAACATTTTTTAGTGGTTCCTCCCATACAATGCGGGGTTCCCAAATATTTTTCTGCCGTGCGGATAATCTGTTTTGGCTTTTTCCTGCCCGTATCCAGTTTTAGCTCAGCCCCACCTTTTATAAACGACTGCATTTCGCTGCTTAAATTTGATGATCTTGTGTTTAGTGATGAAACAGCAAATTGCTTCTTACTGCATGAAACAGTTGCAAACAATAATAACAGCAAAATAAAAACAGACTTTTTGGAATAACGATTTACACTGAAGGATTTAAAGGAAACGAACTTCATAAACTGAATTTAATTTTTTAAAGATTATTGAATTTTTTCCGGTTTCTCAAAGTCTTTATTCATTTCGTATGGAAATTTCCAAATATTTCCTTCAAAATCGCCAAAATACAATTCTGATTTACTGAATTTATGCGAATCACCGTCGGCCCAGAAAAAACAAAATGGCGCTTTGAAATTTACCGGGCGACGAACATAGGAATGACTCATTTTACTGTTTTGGGTCAGCTGTTTCTCCTTACTCCAGGTTTCTCCTTTATTCACCGATTTCCAAATTACCAGTTCGCCGCCAACTCCCCAGGGTTGGGGGCCTTTTTCTGTCGGACCGACAATTCTCCATTCTTCATCAGATATAAACAAGCTTCCCATATCGTAATTATGGTCTGATTCTGTAATAACCGAAGTTTGCCATTTTTTGCCATCCCATTTTGTGATGCACCATTCGTAAGGCGCACTTTTTGGCCCGGGTTCGTGGCCATTGCTTCTAATGTACAAACACGCGGGGTTTCCCGCTGAGTCAAAACCCATATCTTTTATATACACATTTTTCCCTTTCGATGCGTAATCAATGGCTTTTGAAGGTGAATTCAAATCAACTACCGGAACTTCTAGTTTTTCTCCTGAAACATTTGTCCACGAGTTTCCGAAATCTTCGGTTTGAATGTAATACAAATCGGTTCGTTTATCCACATTTCCCTGTGGATGGCGGTTAAAAAATGTACCCAGTTTTTTCCCCTGAAAAACATTGCTGGTTTGATAATGTCCTGATTGTTCCCCTGTTTTTTCAGGAATTGCGGCCAGTTGTTTATCCTCTGTCCAGTGTATTCCATCGGCACTGGTTTCGAAATAAAGCTGGCGGACTCCTGTATATTTTGTGAAGAAATGGAAATAACCAAAATCAGTATTCCAGGGCTGCGGGTAAGTCATTTCTTCTTCGGTTATCTGCTCAAATTCGTCAATATTCAAAGGTGTTTTACTTCTGTATTTGAATCCGGGACGGGTTTTTCCGCGCCCGCTAACAAAAACCCAAACATAATCTTCATCATCAATCATTATTGATGGATTATCGTGCGGATCGTTTACACCCAGTTTGTCGTAAACCACGGTAGGTTTCGAAACCATGCCCGTTTTATGGTCAAATTCTCCAATCATACAAAGCAGGTATCTTTCGTTTTCAGATTTTGTTCCGCCAAAAACAAAAAAGGTTTTATCGGCTTTCTCAGAATAAATTGCCAGCGGAACATGCTTGGCGGTGTAAGTTCCGAGCGCTCCTGAATATTTGTCGCCATATTCATATTTCTGGTTGAGTTCGAACCAGATTGGGCGGTAACCACTGAGTTTTGTGTTGGAGAGGGATTGCGCGTGGGTGAAAACCTGGAACAGAAAAAATACTGATAAAAGAAAAGTATATTTCATGTTTTAAACAATTAATTATGACCTGATTTGCGGCTCATGCAACTTACCATTTCAAATAACCAACGTGGATGAGCCTTTTTATTTTTAGTGTTTTTAATCCCCGGGATAAATCCCGGGGTTATTCAAATTTAACTCCTTTGGAGTTGTGATTTTAGATTTCTTTGATTGATAAAGTCACAGTTTTTCCGGCTTCGCCTTCTTTTGGAAGTTCAATTTTCAAATGTGTTTTTCCATTGGTTACATTCAAATTTTCACCTGAATATTCTCCTTCCAAACTCAAATTGATTTCAGCTAATTTCTGGGTTGGGTCGGCCACAGAAACCTGAATTCCGTTTTCCTGCGTTTTCAGCATTACCAAACAGGGCTGGTCAACTTCAAGTCCGCCAAAAGCAGCAGATTTACCCGCTTTGTAAAAAACAACTCCTGCCATGGATTTATCCGAAGCAACAACTTCCTGTGTATTTGTAGTATTGATGATTTCAAAAGAAAGTTGTTTTTCCATTTCTTCCAAAACCGATTTTGTTGCATTGGGAACTAAAATGTATTCATATGAACCGTTTTTAGGATTTTTACCATGTTCAAAATACAGTTTAAAAATATTTGCTTTCAAAACCTCTTCAGGATAACGCGTTGCCACCCAGTGCCAGGCTCCATTCACTTCACCTGATTGAAGTTGAAGATTTCCTCCTTTTGGAAAAAGATATCCAATATTATCGTGCAGAATCCACCGTGGATTTTTTACTTCTTCGGATTCGTTCACCATTTTTTCACCGCCTGAAGTTTTAACAACTACTTCGCCATTTAAAAACGACTGATTCACCGAAGTTGTAACCGGCAATCCTTCTGCGGAGGAAATTCCGGCCCCCAGACAAATAATTTTATCGTTAAAAACAAACCACGATTTACGGGCTTTTAATCCGTTTCGGTTATAATCCATTACTGCAATTCCGTTTTGCCCATCTGAAACACCACCCACAAAATCGCTTTCAATTCTGTATCCCCGCGCTGTGAGAACGGGAAGTGTATCATTGTCCTGTTGCACCGTTGTTCCGGGAATTTTTTTCCAGTCCCAGAAAGGAAAGATATCAAGGTATTCGTTTTGAGTTTGGTAAAGAAATGTTGCTCCGTCGCCCATATAATAACCCTGGATATTTTCGGAGTTACAGGATTCGGCGCCAATTACCCTTTCGGAACACATTTTTACTGAAAAATAATATGCAGGAGTTCTTTGAATCTGAACGTCGGAACGCCAAAAATGACGGTTTCCGGAAAGATTCTGCCATTGGTTTGCGTTTTTGTAATCTGATGCAAATTCCGGGTCAACCTGTTCCATTTTTGCCATATTTTGTGCCAGTGAAGCCGCCTTTGATTCCTGGGCATTTGGGAATAATTGCCTGCCGCAGGAACTTATATCGTAATAATTTTTCCATGTCACCCACTGCTGACCTTCAAGAAGATAATTCCTTAAAATTTCCACTTTGCTTTCTTTGAATTGAAAAGGAGTATTTCTGAGAATTGTTATCCATTTAATCATATCGCCAACATAGGCAAGCCCGTAATTCCCGAACTGTAATTGAGGTCCGTGCTGATGGTACGACCAATCGGGCTGAACGCCTTCTCCTGTGCTGACTACCAGCTCTTC
The DNA here is from genome assembly GCA_035391305.1 of Draconibacterium sp. Lineage (GTDB taxonomy): Bacteria > Bacteroidota > Bacteroidia > Bacteroidales > Prolixibacteraceae > Draconibacterium. The sequence continues at coordinate 6,511 of DAOPKR010000119.1, read as the reverse complement.
CTGAATAGATTCGGCAGCAAAACGAATTGTGTCCCCATTTTTCAGCAATAAATTCCGGAGCAACACATTTCCCGATTGCCAGACTTTATTTTGTCCGGTCATTCCTATTTTTGAGCGGTCTAGAATTTTAATTCCCTTTTCAATTTGTTCAGGCGAAAGATCAGCTTCCATTAAAATCATTACCGGAGCTAAAACCATTGGAACGCCAATTTCGGGATACCACCAGTTTGGACAAATCAAATCGTTTTCGAGCCAAAAATTTAGCGCCAATTGCATTTTTTCTGAAACATTTTTCTTTTGGTAAAATTCTGTTCCTATAGTTTGATAAGCTTTTGAAATTTCCAGCAAATTTGACAAATGATTTCTTGGGGTCCACCCGCCCCTTTCTTTGCTTGTATAATCAATATTATTCCAGGTTCCATCAACCTGCATTTCAGCTAAAAGTTTTTTTACACTATCCAAATCTGCAGGTTCATCCAAAATATTAGCCAAAACATTTTGGTGCAGCTGTTTTAAATCTTCAGGATAACTTTTTGTTTGCTCGAAGATCTTTGGTGTTTTGGTTTGAGTACAACTGAAAAGCAATAAAATCAGAGTTAGATTGATCAGGTCTTTGAGTTTCATATTGATTTATTTTTTTGAGCTAATTTAAAACAAAGTTCGAAAACAATTAAAACTTGAAATTACGCTGCTGTCCACTGTTCAAAACAATAGTTTCTTTTAAATCTGTTGACAAATCTCCTCGTTTCAGTTGTTTAATTTCAAGGGTTCCGGAATCTATCAGAATTTCAATACCGGTATCAGAAACTTTTGCTGTTCCCCACGCATATCCGTTACTCCAGAAATAATTCCCGGGTTTATCAGTAAAAGCAATTGAGTTGTCGATAGCAGAATAATGAAAACCTGATAAAGCCAGATTTGCCGCCCAACTTGCCATTGCCCGCGCATAATGGTGGCCGCATTCGGCTTCATCAAAAGGGCTGCGTTTGTTGCCATCATAGCGATCACGAATATTTTCAATAACTTCAATTCCTTCCTGTTGCATTCCCTCGTACATCATTCCAACCGCGGCTGCATATTCAAACCCTGTCATTACTTCCGAAAAATAAGGGAACGGAACTTTGGGGCGACCGTTTGGCCAACTTGCCATCAAAAGCGCTTTTTCATCGCCCAAAGCATATGACCGCATATTGTTAAAATGGTTTTCCATGGTTTCCATCGAATTGTATTTCAGGATACTTTTCAACATGGTTTTTATGTTTTTCTCGGAAGCCAGATATCCCAAACCGCAAATGTGAGCCATGTTCTGACCGACCAGTTGATCGACCAAACAACCTTTTGCCAGTTGATATTTTGGCATATTTGGTGCAGAATAATCAGTTATTTCTTTTTTAGTTTCAGGGTCGAGTACCATGTGTACATAATATTCGCCGTTAAAAAGATTTTCATCCGTCCATTTACTTCCCATGGCAAAAATGTTTTCGCACTTTTTGGCAAAATCCCTGTCACCATTTGCATTTGCCATTTTTGCAGCTGCCTTTAATGCACCCAGATACCAGAACTGCATTTGCGGATTTGGCCCGGAATAATTCACGTCCATTGTGTTGTGTTGGCTGCCTTCCATAACGCCATCGGCATTGGCATCCCAACTGTTTTCTTCCCACGCAAAGGCAAGTGCATTTTTAACGTTGGGCCAACTTTTCCTAAGAAATTCATTGTCGCCCGAAAGTTGCCAGTCGCGGTACATTTTCATGATTGTACCCATTTGTCCGTCGGCAGCTACACCTCCCGATTGTGCGTTTACAAGCGGCAGTCCTGCACGAAATGACATGCTTCCGTTATCGCGTGTGGCGTAATTGAATTCCACATCGCGCATGGTTTCGGCCAAATCGCCAAATAAAAATGCAGTTGCCTGTTCGTAGTTCCACACGTGGGTGCACGAACCGGCGCACGAACCAAAATTATCCATACAACCCTCCCAGCCCATCATGTGTCCATCGGCAATTCTAAAAACAGTTTGCGACCGCAATGTACTTAAATTGAAAAGTGCAGCCTCTTTAACAACTTCCGGCAAATCGGATGATAAAAACGAATTGACAAACAGCAAGGTTTTATCTTCCAGATTATTTAATTCCGGATACGCTTTTTCGATTACATCCCACGCATCTTTGTATTGAGTTGTGTAATAGTTTCCTACAACTTCGTTTGACCATGCTTTTCTGTTTGGGAAATGCCAGGTTAAAAAGAATCTGAAAACGACTTTCCCATTGGCAGGAATATTTTGTGTAACCGATAACGAAGCCATTGGATCGTCATCAAAAGATTCTGTTTTTTCCACGAGTTTACCGTCATCGCTGAAATCATCCCAAAAATCGAGTACACTGTTTGCCCAGGCATTTGAAACCGAAGAAGTACGATAACTTACTGTTCCTGTTGCATCGGTTGTCAACGCCATTGTTCCCCAGGCCGGATCGATTTTGTCAACCTCTCCTGGCAAAAAATTAATGCCACGGATTTTGCCGGATTCGAGGTATTCGTTTTTGTTTTTTACTGCCCCCTCATAAATTTTATCACCTTTCCAGTCAACACGGTATTTGCTTCCATCTTTCCCTATAAAATTTCGGATTGAACCACAAACCGAAACTTCCAATGATTTATTGGTTTTGTTTTCAACTTCATATTGCAAAACTGCAATTGGAATTCCGCTAGCATCGGCATCTCCCGGAATTAATGGATTGAAAGCTTTTATTTTCACTTCGACCGGCAGATTTTTATCAGAAAGATTCACTATCCCGAAAGGATACGCAGCATCGAAAGTTGCTTTTTCGAACCGCGGAATTCCATGATGATCGACTGGCCTGCCTTCCATGTGTTCGTATTCGTAATCAAGCAGCGGCCCCATTAAACCTTTTGTATAACTTGCGTCTCCGTCATTGATGTGAATGGCGAAAAAAGGTGCATCATTACCGGGCGTAACCGTGCTAAAACCTTTTCCCGGAATGTTCATAATTTCCCAATCGACCAAACTTCCACGGCCATTTATGGAGACAGTTCCGGTGCCAATTCCACCAATGGGCATTGCAATTTTCGAAATGTGATTTTCATCGTAATGCTTTAAAACAGGCCACAATTTTTGGGCAACTACCGGCTGACAAGCCAACGAAATCAAAACAAATGCGAAAAGTATTTTATTTGTTATCATGCTGAGATTAGATTTGATTCGTATTAAATTAAAACAGTCAGTTTCAATACACTATTTTTTTGTAAGTTTTATTACATCAGCCGGTTTTGTTTCGAAAACAAGGTTTTTTTCATTCTTTTCAAAATTGAAATCAGTTTTAAATTCCTGTCCTGCAAACGGATTTTCCATTACCAGTTTTCCGCCTTTTTCAGCAATTATTTCAACTGCCGAAATCACTCCTTTTTCCATTTTTGCAGAAATCAGAAAAGCACCGTAAGTTCTTAATTTATTAAATGACACATCTTTCCAGCCGGAAGGAATTGCAGGGAAAATTTTCACAACTTCTGTATGACTTTGTATCAGCATTTCCTGGATTACCGAAGCAAAGGCAAAATTCCCTTCTAAAGTAAACGGGCGGTAAGTGAATGTTGAATAGCCCGCTTTACACTGATCACCGTTGGCATGGAACGAGTTTTTCAGGCAAAAACATTCAGCAAAAATACGGAGCGCTTCAGCAGCTTTTTCACCTTCGAAAGCGCGTGCATATAAATTCCCTTCCCAACTGTATGAATATCCACACCAGTAGTCAGGCCCGATTTTTTCAAGATTTCGCAATGTATTTTCGATAATTTTCTTGTCAGCTTCGCCTTTCGAAATATCAATCAATCCAAGTGGATGAAAAGCCATGAGGTGTGAAAAATGACGGTGTGACTCCACATAAGGAACTCCGGGGGCAAAAGTCAATCCGGTTTCGGCATCGATATCCATCTGAGGCCAATCCGATAAAATCTGGCTCCACCTTTCTGCTTCCTCATTCAATCCCAATTCTTTGGCCATTTCTGCTGCTTTTTCATAAGTCCAGCGGATTAAGGACAAATCGAAATTGGTGGTTTCGGCAAACCAGGCTTCACGCGAATTATTATAAATTTCAGGACTTGAACTTATCAAAAGTTTCCGTTTTCCGTTTTCATCTTTTTCCGAAATTTCATCAAGAAAAACAGCCACATCCTTTATCCACGGATAAGCGCGCTGTTCAAGAAAATCGCGGTCCATTGTATATTTCCAGTGCAGATAAAAGTGGTGAGACAACCACGAAGCAACAGTTTGCCCCATTGAATACTGAATCCAGCCGCCCATTGGTTCGCCCTCCAAAGTTGTAACACCGGGAACGTTCATTCCATCAACGCCAAAATAATCATGTGTATATTTTTTGAAAGTGTCGCGGTATTTCCAAAGCCAATTGAGGAAACCCTCTTCCAAACTGAGATAGTTTCCGGTATAAGCCGGCCAGTAGCTGAGTTGTGTATTCAAATCATGGTGAAAATCGCCTTTCCATGGTGGAAGTTTTCCGTGGTCGGCTGTCCAGACAGCCTGCAAGGAAATGGGCGGTGCATCGGCACGGGCAGCCGAACCAAACTTGTACATTTCTAAATAATACTGTTTTTCAAGCAGTGAATCGGGAATTGAAATTGAAGATTGCGACCAGTAGTTTTGCCACCAACCCAAATGTTTTTTTAACGAATTTTCATACTCCTGATTTTCAGCAGCAACAACATTTTCTGTAGCTTTTGGCGAAGGTTCCCAACCTTTGTTTTCAGATGAAACTGACCAGCAACCAACGAGTTCGCTCCCATTATTTTTCCATTCGGTATGGATTTGGTAGGCAAAATCGCCCCACCCTTTCTGGTTGTAGGTAAAAGAATTTTCTTCTTTAATAATTTCTCCCTGCGGATAGCCAAGTTGGTTTAAATCGCCGGTTGACTGGTCGGCACGTTCGCCGCTGCTTTCCCTGTTATACGCAGGAGCAATCAGTTCAATTTTAATTGTTTCGGGCAGGTTTTCGAATTTGTACCAACCCACCGGATTTTCACCATGAACAAAAGTTGTGAGTTTTGTGCCATTTTCCCAGGCAACTGTGCAAACGGCAGTTTCAACATCCAAACTCACTTGCTTTATTTTTCCCAGTTTCGAAATATCAAATTCAAGCGCACCAGCCGGAATTTTTGATGGTGCAGGTGATTGGTCATAAGGTACGTCGAAAGCTTTTTGAACTTCCTGGTATTTATCCGTCTTCCAATGTTCATAAACATCTTTGAACTTCCATTTATCAAAATCAATATTTCCCATGGGACGCAAATCCCACAAATCAGCACGGTCGAGCGAAAACCGAAGTTTGCCTTCTTTTTGCCAAACCAGATTGCCCACCATGCCGTTTCCAAGAGGAATTGCTTCGTCCCATACCGAAGCCAACTCACTAAAAACAAGCTTGTGGCTGACAACTGGATTCTGAGTCTTTTGTTTCGAGCAAGAAACAAGAATTAAAACAATTCCGAGAATTAGTAAAGTTTTAGTGTTCATTGCATTTGTTATTTATTGATAATTGATCCAATACAAATTTGAAATTTAGATATGTAAAACCCTATTTCGTTAAAACCCCTATTTCCCCAACGGAAACCCAATCTTCCCCGTTAATTGCTTCTTTCGACACAAATTTGAAGTAGCGTGCATTTTGTGGTTTATTGAAATTTACAAACTGTTTTACGGGATTGTTTTTGATATTGCTAAACTCTCCTTTGGTTGGAATTAATATCCAATCTTTTCCGTTATCGCTCACATAAAATGCATAACGAAAAGCAGTGCCGCTTTTGTTGTTGTCGGCACGGGGTGTGTAGGTAAAACCTTTCAGCAATAAGCTTTCGCCTAAATCAATAGAAATGTGGTGCGGTTGTTTTGCTACGTCTTTTCCCCAGGGAGTGTGCCACATTGTTGAACTGTTTCCATCAATTGCCAATTCAGCGGGATTGTTTGGGTGGCTTGTATCAGCATCTATTACTTTCCATTTGGCCGGACAAATATCGTAACTCTCAACAACCACGGCACTTGCATCGGTAAAATTGTTTACAAAAGCCTTTGCTTTTACTTCGCCACCATCGGGCAAAGCAAATGATTCAACAAATCGTTTTGAATCTTTTGTGGGTTCCGAGCCATCAAGCGTGTAAGTAATTACCGGATGCGGTGTTTCTGCGCTTATGCTAACCATTCCATTTTTATCGCGCTGAATGACAGGATCACTTAGCAATTCAGGCGCTTCATACAAATTAAAGCTTGAAATCAATGCACCATCACGCGCTTCTTTAATTGTCAGCCTGATTTGATTTGATTCGACCGCTGAAAAACGGAGCATTTTTTTATAACCAATTGTAGTTGAACTTGCAATTTCTTTCCATTCGCCATCAACCATCGCTTCCAATTTAAACTTTTCAACCCGCTGCCCTTTTTCAATAAATTCCTGAATTGACAACACATTGAAACGTTTTTTTTCAGAAAGAT
>DAOPKR010000118.1:0-15159 GCA_035391305.1 Draconibacterium sp. | reverse complement strand
CAGATGCGGTTACTGCCTTGTTTATGGTTTTGTTAAAAGGCAAACAAAACGAAGCGTACAACATTGCAAACGAAACAGAACCAGTTAAACTGGTTGAACTTGCGGAGCTTATTTGTCAACTTTCCACTGCAAATATTAGTTTTTCATTCAAACAAAATGAAAACGGAAATGCAGGCTACTGCAATTACAAACGAGCTGTTTTAGACGTAACAAAATTATCAGATCTTGGATGGAAACCTGAAATCTCATTAAAACTGGGTTTGTTAAAAACGCTCGAATCTTTTCAAAATAATTAATGATGAAAGAATTAAATCTTGCAGAAATAAAACAAATTCAATTAAATATTCTGAAGGAAGTACATGATTTTTGTATTAAAAATAATTTGCGGTACTATTTGGGAGGAGGAACTTTGTTGGGCGCTGTTCGTCATAAAGGTTATATTCCCTGGGATGATGATATTGATATAATGATGCCAAGACCTGACTATTTAAAACTTATTAAAGAATATAAACATTCATGCAACAACTACCGGGTATATTCATTGGAAACCCACTCAAATTATTATTACCCATTCGCAAAACTATCTGATGAAAATACAATATTAAAGGAGTACTCAAATTCCTCTTTCGAAATGGGAATCAACATTGATATTTTTCCATTGGATGGATTACCCACTGACATAAAAGAATCAAATGAACATCTTAAAAAGATATTCAGATTTCGTAAAATATTTACACTAAAGAGTATAAAAAGCAGTAAAACGAGAGGATGGTTCAAAGAACTCATATTATTAGTTTCAAGAAGTTTACTAAGCGTCTATTCAATCAAATACTTGCTGAACAAAATTTCGACCATCTCTCAAAAATATGATTTTGAAACATCTGATTTTATTGCATGTACTGTTGGCGGATATGGTTATAAAGAAAGGTGCAGAAAGGAAATATACGCCAAAACCGTACTTTTGGAATTTGAAAAAGAGAACTTCTGTTCTATTGCTGGCTACAAAGAATATTTGGAGAATCTATTTGGAGATTATCTTCAGTTGCCACCAGCCGAAAAACGAATATCACACCACAAATATCAGGCATTTTTGAAATAACTTATTTTATTTCAGCATCTATAAAAGAGAAGTAATTTGCAAGAAACTATTCATTGTGACTGTTAGATTTAGAAATACAGAAAACTGCTAAAGATGAAGTTTAATAAAAAGGGGATATTGTTCTTTTCTTTGTTTTTACTGATTTATACTTTTTATTGCATTTTACAGTTGGAAAATATTTTGAACTTCGCAGAATATGCTTGGCTTGTATTAAGAATAGGAATTACTTCATATTTATTATTTGAATTGTTTTTACACAATAACTATTCTTTTTCTCTACGAAATATTGTCTATATTTTTTTCCTGACTTTTTTAATGTTGGCTCCAATTCCTCAATATTTTAACAATATAGTATTTTGGAAGGCCAGTAAAATAGATCATAACATTGTTATGTACTTTGTTGCCGATCTTTACATTATTCTTTTTTTAGCTGTTTTTGGGGTAACATATAATTTGCGTTACAAAATATTTGACAACATAAAAACAATCAAACGTCAATTAAAATACCCATTACTTTTCAATGTAATTGCTACCGGAATTCATTTTCTAATTTTCCTTTTTATACTCCGTGCAGTTGGATTTCCTGAAATGCTTTTTCGATTTACTAATAAAATTGAAGATTTAGGAACTTCTACCGGTCTTATTATTGGAAAATATGTAAAGGCATTGTCAATTGTAATTTTGGTGTATTTAGTTTCAAACAAGGAGGAAAAGTTTAAAGGAAAGAATATATTTATTTTCTTAAATATCATACTTTTTTTATTGATTTATTTTCCAACATCTGCAGCCCGGTTTCAGATTATTGCCGCATATTTGGGTTTGTTTTTAATAATTACTTTAAAACCTCAATCAAAATACAAAGTTACACTGTTGTTTTTGCTTGGTCTTTTTATTGTCTTTCCATCTCTCGAAGTTTTCAGAAATCTAAAGTCATTTAATCAATTTAATATAAATAATGTAGGAACTTCTATAAATTCAGCATTCAATGAAGGACATTACGACTCTTACCAAATGTTTGTAAACAGCATCAATTATCTTGCTGAAAATGGTGTTACCTGGGGAAGACAAATATCAGGCACTTTACTATTTTTTGTCCCCCGAACTGTGTGGCCTAATAAACCGATTGGTAGCGGCGCATTTGTTTCTGAGAGTATGGGAATGTCTCTTGACAATGTTAGCATGCCCATTGTTGGCGAAGCATATATAAATTTTGGAATTTTGGGAATTATTCTATTTGCGTTTGTATTTGGACTTTTATGCAGAGGTTTCGATCAGCTTTACTGGAAAAAAGTTGAAAATCATGACAATGGATTGTTAATTCATTTCTATCCAGTGTTAATTGGGTACTTCTTTTTCATGAACAGGGGAGATCTTATGTCGTCATTTGCTTTTATTATGGGCTTATATTTTGCATTTCTTACCATTTACTGGATTAAAAATAGAATGTCAGTTAAATCAAATTTATAAACTTGATGCAGATTATTGTTAATGCTACCGCACTAGCTTCGAGTGGAGGATTGTCTATTTTAAAACAATTTATCGACGAAATCCCCGAGGATGGATTTGAGTATATTCTTTTTATAAATGACGAAATTTCATTGACAGAAAATTATAATAACATCAAATTAATACCGAAGGATGTAAAGTCATTGTGGAAGCGTGTTTATTGGGATATTTTTGGGGCAAAGAAATGGCTAAAAGAAGAAAAAATATATCCTTCAGCAACAATATCGCTTCAAAACACAAACTTCAGAACATATAAAAAAATACCAAATTTTATTTATTTCCACAATTCAATTCCATTTTGCGATAACAAATGGAATCCCTTTAAAACTTCAGAAAGAACGTTGTGGTTTTATAAAAATATATACCCGTTTTTTATTAAACTTTTTATATTCAAAAACACTGAAATTTTTGTACAAACTAAAGTTATTAAGTCTGAGTTTTCAAAATATTTCAACATTCCACAAAGTAGGATTCACGTAATATCACCTGTAATTGAGTTGCCAAATTTATCAAATACGGTAAACGTTGATTTAGACAGTAGCCGGTATAATATATTTTATCCCGCAACACCATTCATCCATAAAAATCATTCAACTATTATAGATGCATTAAGCCTTCTTGATAAGGAAATACAAAAAAAAATTATGCTGCATCTAACATGCACGAAACAAGAAATGAAGCATTTGATAAATAACAAAAATACAGACTATACAATAAATTATTTGGGACAAATACCTTTCAATAAAGTTTTAGGTATGTATAAAAATGCAGATATGATGCTTTTTCCCAGTTTTATTGAGACTTTAGGATTGCCTTTGTTGGAAGCTGCTTTTTTTGGATTACCAATTATTGCTGCTGATTTACCTTATTCACACGAAATTCTTAGCAATTATGAGGGTGTAACTTATGTTGATTATAACGATCCAAAATTGTGGAGCGAAGAAATTTCAAAAAAACTTTTGGATAAAGGAAAAAGATTTCAGTCAATTAATATAGAACAATCTGATTCCTGGAATGAATTATTTCAAATTGTTAAAAACAAAATTCAAAATAAAGAATAGCGCAAAACCCAACACTATTTTCGTATCCAAATCATTGTGAAAATAAATAACCAATAAAGAATTAGATGCCTAACCGCATAAATTAATTAAAAAGGCATGTTAGATAGGTTTTAATCATCTTCCCAAAAAACATATTTCGCCTATGAGATGTTCCTTATTTTGAAAAAATCAGAAATTTCAACAAAATGAATTTTAAAAATATTCAAGTTTAATATGAAAAGAGTTATTGTAACGGGGGGTTCCGGCTTTATAGGTACTACTGCGGTGGAATATTTATTATCGCAAAATTATAGTGTTTTAAATATCGATATTGAACCTCCAAAAATTGAAAAACATAAGGAATTCTGGAAAAATGTCGATATCCGGAATAATGAACTTCTTGAAAAAGAAATCATTAAATTTAATCCATCACATATTCTTCATCTTGCTGCAAATTTAGGAATGGATGTTAAGGATATAGAATTTTTTTCAGCAAACACAGATGGGGTTCAAAATTTATTAAATATTGGCAGAAAAATTCCTGGTCTTCAGCAAATAGTATTTACATCAAGCTTGTTGGTATGTAAAAATGGATATATACCGAAAAGTGATACTGATTATTGCCCGCCTAATTTATATGGTAAAAGCAAAATGATTGGTGAGCAACTGGTAAGAGATACGAAAAATCCTAATTTTAGTTGGAGCATTGTGAGGCCAACATCAATTTGGGGTCCCTGGTTTGCATATTCATACAGAACTTTTTTTCAAACTATTAAAAAAGGATATTATTTTCATTTGGGCAGCACAAAAATCACAAAACCTAATAGTTTTGTAGGCAATACAGTATTTATGATGACAAAAATACTATTTGCACCTGAAAATGAAGTTAACCAAAAAACTTTTTATTTAGCGGATTATCCATCCTTTACAACTAAAGAATGGGCAAATACGATTCAGCAAAAAATGGGAGGAAAACCTATTCGGACTTTGCCAATCTGGTTTTTGAGAATGGTTGGATATGGAGGTGATTTACTTAAAATATTTGGATATGAAAACTTTCCCCTGACTAGTTTTAGGTTAAGCAATATGTTGACAGGTGGTTCCTATCCGATTGAAAATACTATGAAAGTCTGCGGTGAATTACCATATTCCCTGGATGACGGTGTAGCAAAAACAATAAATTGGATGAAAGAAATAAAGGATATTTAATTAAAATAAATAAACGTTATAGTTATAAAATTGAATAAACAATAATTATATCATGTTCAATAACAAAACACTTCTTATTACCGGAGGTACGGGTTCCTTCGGAAACGCGGTATTAAACCGTTTTTTGGATACTGACATCAAAGAAATCCGGATTTTCAGCCGCGATGAGAAAAAACAGGACGACATGCGTCACAGGCTCAACAACCCGAAGGTCAAATTCTACATCGGGAATGTCCGCGACAAACGTAGTGTGGATTATGCTATGCACGGTGTCGATTATATTTTCCATGCAGCAGCGCTAAAACAAGTGCCAAGTTGCGAGTTTTTTCCGGTTGAAGCTGTAAACACTAACGTACTTGGAACACAAAACGTTTTGGATTCGGCTTTTGAACACGGGGTAAAACGTATGATTGTTCTGAGTACAGATAAAGCCGTTTATCCAATTAACGCTATGGGAATCTCTAAAGCTATGATGGAAAAAGTAATGCAGGCAAAAGCACGGTCGATGGATGAAAATTCCAAAACTGTTTTTTGCGGAACACGATATGGCAATGTAATGGCATCAAGAGGTTCGGTAATTCCATTGTTCGTCAGTCAGATCAAAGCCGGGAAAGACCTGACGATTACTGACCCTCACATGACACGTTTTATGATGACACTTGAAGATGCCGTTGATTTGGTTATCTATGCTTTTCAACATGGCGAAAACGGCGATATGTTTGTACAAAAATCACCAGCATCCACAATTGCCGATTTGGCACAGGCACTAATTGAATTGTATAAATCAGACAGCAAAGTGCGCGTTATAGGCACCCGCCATGGCGAAAAATTATTCGAAACACTTGTCAACCGCGAAGAAATGGCAAAAGCCGAAGACATGGGTAATTATTACAGGGTCCCGGCCGATAACAGGGGGTTAAATTATGCCAGCTATTTTTCAGAAGGGGTAGAAAAGGTATCTGCCATTGATGATTACCACTCGCATAATACCCACCGCTTGGATGTGGAAGGAACAAAGAAGTTATTGCTTAAACTTCCTTTGATTCGCAAAGACATTCTGGGCGAGGATGTTTTGCAATATCAGGATTAAGCAATTAAAATTATATTTAAGAAGGTGTGAAGAGGTGAAGAAGGCAAGAAGCGAAAGGGTGATAAGATTATAAGAAGAATGGCCATACTAAGTTGAGCTTGTTATGAAGTTAATTTTATCTCATAAAGAATTGGATGTTTACCGATTAGCATATCGTCTGGCGATGGATATTTTTCACCTTTCAAAAAAGTTTCCGGTTGAGGAAAAATATTCTTTGACCGATCAAATAAGGAGATCTTCCAGATCAGTGGCATCGAACATTGCTGAAGCTTATAGAAAAAGAAGGTATGAAAAGGCCTTCGTTGCCAAATTATCAGACTCTGAAGGAGAAGCGGCAGAAACACAAACCTGGTTGAATTTTGCATATGATTGCGGTTACATTGAATTAGAGATTTGCTCGAAATACAATCAGGAATATGAACATGTGTTGGGCATGATTGTCAACATGATAAAATCACCGGAAAAATGGTCAATTTAAAAACTATTTATTCAATTCTCTTTTTCACCCATTCTCTCTTTCTTCCACTCACAATTTCTCCCTTTCTCCCACTCTTTTTTTCTCAATTAGAATTCAACTTCATCATTTAACATGTCACAAAAACCAACAATAATAAAAGGCGGTATATTTTCTGACGAACGCGGGTCAATGCGGTTTGTAAACGATTTTAATTTCACCAATGTAAAACGGTTTTATTTTATCAAACACCCAAACACCGAATTTGTGCGCGCCTGGCAGGCACATCAATTTGAGAAAAAAAACTTTTTCCCAATTTCAGGAAGTTTCGTTGTTGCCTGGGTTAAAATTGACGATTTTGAAGACCCATCAAAAAATTTAATTCCTGAATACCACATCCTTTCAGCTAAAAATAGCGAGGTTTTATCAATACCGAACGGGTATGCCAATGGGTTAAAAGCATTGGAACCCAACTCCGAAATTTTACTTTTTTCAGATATGAACCTCGAAGATTCACTTGCTGAAAATATTCGTTATCCCTCGGATTGGTGGATGGATTGGAAGAATATTAGAAAGGATTAAAATAATTGAAATCGAGATAGGATGAAGAGGTGAAGAGGTGAAGGGGAGAAAGGGTGATTCTCTCGTTCTCCCCCTCTCCCATCCTCATTCTCTCCCACTCTCCATTTATAAAAAAACACTGAAAATTATGCTTAAAATAGGAATTACCGGACAGGCCGGATTTGTCGGCACACATTTGTTTAATACTCTTGGACTGAATACTGAAAAATTTATAAAGATTCCATTTGAAGATGAATACTTTTCAGATAATTCGAAACTAAACGCTTTTGTTGAAAGTTGCGATGCAATTGTTCATTTGGCCGCCATGAACCGGCATAGCGATCCGCAAGTTATTTATGACACAAATATTCAGTTGGTAAAAAAACTGATTTTAGCTTGCGAATCAACAAATTCAACACCGCATATCCTGTTTTCGTCGAGCACACAGGAAGAACGCGACAACCTCTATGGAAAATCAAAAAAAGAAGGTCGTGAGTTACTGGAATCATGGGCCAGCAGAAATAATGCAAAATTTACCGGATTTGTAATCCCCAATGTTTTTGGCCCATTCGGAAATCCTTATTATAACTCTGTAGTAGCAACATTTTGTCATCAATTAACCCATAACGAACAGCCAAAAATAGAAGTTAATGGCGAAATAAAACTAATTTACGTTTCCGAACTTGTAAATGAAATTATAAGACATATTGCTGAGAAGAATAATGAACTGAATGACAATGCAATGATTGAAACTGTTCAAATACAGCATACATCACAAATTAAAGTTTCTGCATTATTACAAAAACTAACTGATTTTAAACACAACTATTTTGAAAAGGGTATTATACCAGATCTGGAAAATCCATTCGAAAGAAACCTTTTTAATACTTTTCTGTGTTATATCGACCACGAAACATTTTTTCCTTTCCACCTGAAATTAAATACCGATGATCGTGGTTCATTTGTTGAAACTGTAAAACTCAACAGCGGCGGACAGGTTTCTTTTTCAACAACAGTTCCCGGAATTACAAGGGGAAATCACTTTCACACCCGCAAAGCCGAGCGGTTTGCAGTTATAAAAGGAAAAGCAAGAATCGAAATACGTAAAATCGGCACCGATAAAACTTTATCATTCGATTTAGATGGAAGTCAACCCTCGTTTGTTGACATGCCAGTTTGGTTTACACACAATATTACGAACATTGGAGACGATGAATTATACACTATTTTCTGGATTAACGAACATTATAACCCGGAAGATGGCGACACTTATTTTGAAAAAGTATAATTTTTCATTTCTATGCTTAATACAAAAAAACTCATATCACCATTATGAAAAAACTTAAAGTACTGACAGTAGTTGGCACACGTCCCGAAATAATAAGATTGTCGGAAGTAATAAAAAAATTGGATGCAGCAGAAAGCATTGAGCATATTCTTGTGCATACAGGACAAAATTATGATTACGAATTAAACGAGGTATTTTTTAGTGACCTGGGTTTGCGGAAACCCAATCATTTTCTGAATGCTGCCGGAGGAAATGCAACAACTACAATCGGGCAAATCATCATTAACATCGACCCGGTTTTGGAAAACGAAAAACCTGATGCATTTCTGGTTTTAGGCGATACAAACAGTTGTCTTTGTGCAATACCGGCCAAAAAACGTCACATCCCAATTTTCCATATGGAGGCCGGAAACCGTTGTTTCGATCAACGCGTACCTGAAGAAACAAACCGAAGAATTGTTGACCATATTTCAGATATAAACCTTACTTACAGCGACATAGCCCGTGAATATTTATTACGGGAAGGCTTACCTGCCGATCGGATAATAAAAACCGGCAGCCCAATGTTTGAAGTACTGAATGCAAACATGGAGCAGATTGATAATTCTGAAGTTTTATCCAGGTTATCGTTGGAAAAAGAGAAGTATTTTGTGGTTTCGGCGCACCGGGAAGAAAATATCAATTCTGATAATTTTGAAAAATTGGTAGCCACTTTGAACCTGATTGCAGAAAAATATAAGTTGCCAATTATCGTTTCCACACATCCACGCACACGAAACAAAATCAACGAAAAAGGAATTCAGTTTAATCCGTTGATACAATTAATGAAACCCCTGGGATTCCACGATTACAATCATTTGCAAAAAAGTGCTTTTGCCGTTTTATCCGATAGTGGCACAATCTCCGAAGAATCCTCCATCATGAATTTTCCGGCGTTGAATATCCGCGATGCCCACGAACGCCCTGAAGCAATGGAAGAAGCATCGGTTATGATGGTTGGTCTGAATACCGAAAGGATTATACAAGGCCTGGTTCTTTTGGAAAAACAAAAACGTGGAAATCAACGCACTTTGAGGCCAGTTTCTGACTATTCTATGCCAAATGTATCAGAAAAAGTGGTCAGGATTATTATGAGTTATACTGATTATGTGAACAGGGTTGTTTGGTCAAAATAATATGAAAATCCTTCTAATTATAGATGATTATTTGCCGCATAGCATAAAAATAGCGGCTAAGATGATGCATGAACTGGCCCTGGAATTTAAGAAAAATGGTCATTCCGTTTCAGTTCTTACTCCTGCCCCACTTCAAAAAGAATCGTTAAAGAAAAAAGAAATCGATGGAATTGAAGTATTGTATTTTAGAAGTGGTGAGATAAAAAATATTTCAAAAATAAAACGAGCAATAAACGAAACTTTGCTGTCATACCATGCATGGTCGGCAACTAAGCACTTTTTTAAGGAAAATCATTTTGACGGAATTGTTTATTATTCGCCTACAATTTTCTGGGGCTATTTGGTTAAAAAATTAAAGTCATTATGGAAATGTAAATCCTATTTGATTTTAAGAGATATCTTCCCGCAATGGACATTAGACAACGGATTAATGAAGGAAAATTCTCCCATTTACCGATATTTCAAATTCTTCGAATGGGTAAATTATAAAAATGCAGGAACCATTGGCGTCATGTCTCCTTCTAATCTGGATTTTTTTAAAAACACAAAACAGGATATTTCAAAATTTGAGGTTCTGTACAACTGGTCTGAGATTCCTGATATCCAGGAATCAACAGACACATTCAGAAAAAAATTAAACCTCGAAAAAAAGATTGTTTTATTCTACGGAGGCAATATCGGTCATGCTCAAAAAATGATAATTCTTGTGGATTTAGCCAAATATCTCGCAAATAAACCCGAAGTTCATTTCTTGTTTGTTGGCAAGGGTGATGAAGTTGACCTAATTTTAGACGAAGTAGAAAAACACAAACTTGAAAACGTAACTTATTTACCTTCAGTAGATCAAAATACCTATTTTGAGATGCTGAATGAATTTGATATTGGATTATTTAGTTTACATCCCGATCATAAAACACATAATTTCCCAGGCAAACTTTTGGGATATATGGCCTACTCAAAACCCATTTTAGGGTGTGTGAATAAAGGAAATGATTTAAAAGATATTGTAAATAATACAAAAGCCGGAGTTATTGTTGATAGCGATTCAGAAAATGAATTGCGGCAGGCAGCAAAATCATTAATTGATTCAGAAAACGTAAGAAAAGAAATGGGAGCGAATGGTCGGTTACTTTTGTCACAGCTTTTCTCTGTAAAAAACGCTTGTTTACAGATTGAGAAAGCCCTTGAAAAATAATTTATTCTGAAACATTTACAATCAGCAATATCCATTTTCAGAAGAAAGATAAGAGCGTTTAATATATTTCAATTGGGATCAATTAAAAAAACAATTAAATCAACTATGCCTAAAAAAGTTTTTGTTTCAGGCTGCTACGATATGCTGCACAGCGGCCACGTTGCCTTTTTTGAAGAAGCAGCCCAACATGGCGATTTATATGTTGGAATTGGTTCTGACACTACCATCCAGCAACTAAAAGGGCGGCCAACAATAAATACAGATAAAGAAAGGCTTTACATGGTAAAAGCCATAAAACACGTAAAGGATGCCTGGGTAAACGGCGGAAGTGGATTGATTGATTTCGACAAGGAAATCAGAGAATTAAAACCCGACATTTTTTTTGTGAATGAAGATGGATTTACACCCGATAAAATTAAACTCTGTGATGAAATAGGGGCTGAATTACTGGTAAGCAAAAGAATTCCGCACGGAGGACTTCCCGCACGTTCAACAACTTCGCTGAGAACGGTTTGCAATATCCCATTCAGGCTCGATTTGGCAGGTGGCTGGCTCGATCAGCCCTTTGTTTCAAAATTTTTCCCAGGGCCTGTTATCACAATTAGTGTTCATCCTGATTACAATTTTAATGACCGCAGTGGAATGTCGAGCAGCACCCGCAAAAAAGCAATACAGCTTTGGCAAACAGATATTCCGGAAGGAAATAAGGAAATACTTGCAAAAACACTGTTTAGTTTCGAGAATCCTCCGGGCACAAAGGTTATTTCAGGTTCACAGGATTCAATTGGAATTGTTTTTCCGGGTGTAAACAAACTGAATTATTCACGTGAAAATTACTGGCCCGATTCAGTTGAATCTGAAACAAATACAGAAATCCTTGAGTTTATTGAGAATAATTTGTGGTTTATAACACTTGGGCCGCGTGTCGGTGATTTTGATGTGTTGGCTGACACAAATATCAATGAAGCTAATGCAAGAAGCCTGGCTGATGCGGCGATTAAATGTTGGGATGCAATAAAAACTAAAGATATCGAGGTTTTCGGTGCTGCTTTTCGCGAAAGTTTTGAGGCACAGGTTGCCATGTTCCCAAACATGGTTAATCCCGATATTATTGAAATTATTGAAATGTATAAAAACGATGCACTTGGCTGGAAACTTAGTGGTGCAGGTGGTGGTGGTTATTTGGTATTGGTTTCTGATAAACCGGTAAAAAATGCAATTCAAATACGGATTGTTCGTTCGTAATAGCAGAAAGTTTATATTTTCCCCTCAAATAATAAACTGAAGATAAAGATTTTAACAAACTTTTTATTAGGCTCTTAATACCGTAAAATATATAATTTCCTGATGTTTAAATATCTCCCTGTTTTAACATTCCTATTCATTGTTACAATTTCCGGAGCCCAAAATCCAATACAAATTTCGGTTTCAAACACAACTTTGGCTGCAACCGACAGTGTTCTGCCGTTTTGGTTTGCTGCAAACCAACATGGTAAAATCCAATTAAAAAATTCATTCCTGAACATTTCAGAAATAATTGTTGAAAAAGCTTATTTAAACAATTCTAAATCAGGATTGGGAACTACTTTGGGAGGAGATTTTATTGCTGCTTTCGGAAACGAAAACTATTACCAGGTAAATCGTGCGTATGCCGGAATATCGTTTAAAGGATGGGAATTAAAGGGTGGCATGTTTTTCGATGAAGTAAAATATGCCGGACTATCAACCTCCAACGGAAATATTACACGCAGTGAAAACGCCAGACCAATTCCAATGATTCGGTTTTCGACTCTTAATTTCAAGCCTGTTCCTTTTGTGCAAAACTGGCTAAGTTTTAAATCTGAATATGATGAGGGTTTTTTAAATGATGAGCGTTACGTTGATGGAGCGCATCTGCACCACAAATCGCTGTATTTTAAAATACATACTTCTGCTTTATGGAATTTTGAACTGGGATTTGAGCATTATGCAATGTGGGGTGGCACTTCACAAAATGAAGATATCGGCGACTTACCTGAAGGTTGGAATGCATACTGGCACTATGTTTTTGCACTTCCCGGAAACGAGGATTTTTTGCTTACCGATCAGAAAAACAATTCAGGTAACCAATTGGGAACGTACCAGTTGAAATATGAAAGAATACTTTCGAAAATAAAAATGGAGATTTATGTTAGTCATCCATGGGAAGATAATTCAGGACTGAACTGGCACAACTGGCCCGACAATTTATTGGGAGTTCATTTTGATTTACAGAACAAAAATAGCCTTGTTACCGATGTTGTTTATGAATTTACCAACTCCCGCCAACAAGGTGTAAAGGATTCTATCTACTATTTTGACAGCAATTCGGAAAAATGGAAAATGAGGGAATTTGATAACTATTACAACCACAGCATATACCGTTCAGGATTTACATATCAGCAGCAAATGATGAGTTCGCCTTTATTTTTTCCCGTAGCTGAATCAAACGGAATTTCTATGGGAATTAAATCAAACAGGTTTTTCTCTCATCATATTGGTGCAAAAGGTAATTTATCGGAGAAAATAAAATGGAAAGGGTTTTTAACCTATGTACAACATTCAGGAACCTATTCAAAACCATACACGACCAATCAGAAACAATTGTCAGGACTTTTTGAAATTCAATACTTTAACCAAAATTTACCTGTTGAAATACGACTATCAGCTGCTGCTGATGCAAATAATGTAACCGGTAACAATTTAGGATTCAATTTTTCTGTTTTAAAAACCTGGTGAAATAGTTCGCAAAAACAATTCTTAAAGTCAAATTTTCATACAAATAAAATTCGAAAGTGAACTCTTTTTTATTGTTTTGAATTTTTATATCAACAACCTGCTGTCATTAAAAAATTGCTATCTAATTAGATCTGTCAATAATAAATAATGGATGCAATAATTTTTTTATTGATATTTGTTGTGTAATTTTGAAAGACACCATATAATAAGTTATACACCCATTTTTAAAATGAATTTAGTACTAACAATTGGAGCATTTGTAATCGGGTTTATTCTGGTTATGATTTCAATTCCCTCAATTATAAGGGTAGCTCATGCCAAACATCTTTTTGAACCGTTCAATGCAAGGAAAGTTCATACAAAAATAGTTCCTCCAATGGGCGGAGTTGCAATTTTTATTGGATTTACCATTAGCAGTATAATTGCAACAGATGGCATCAGTTTCGATGCATTAAAATATATAATCGCTTCAGTCATCATAATGTTTTTTATAGGATTGAAAGATGATTTGATGGATATATCAGCACGAAAAAAATTAATGGTTCAGATATTTGCTGCTGTAATTCTTATTACACTCGGAAATGTTCGGTTCACAAATCTCCACGGGGTTCTTGGTGCTAATGAAATTGGATTTGGAGTAAGTCTGGTTTTATCGATTTTTGCAATGGTCGTAATTATTAATGCCTTTAATTTAATTGATGGAATTGATGGATTGGCATCAGGTTTGGCAATTTTGGCAGCTGCAGTTTTTGGCAGTTGGTTTTATATTGCAGGCCATACCCAATTTGCTATTCTTTCATTTGCTTTGGTAGGCAGTTTGGTGGGGTTTTTTATTTATAATGTTTTTGGTCATCAAAACAAACTTTTTATGGGCGATACAGGCTCATTAATAATTGGACTTGTAATTTCGGCACTGGTTGTTAAATTCAACGAATTCAATGCAGATAAAACAGTTCCGTATGCTATTTCTGCTGCTCCGGCTGTTTCTTTCGCAATAATTATTGTCCCGCTTATTGATACTTTGCGGGTGATGACAATAAGAATTTCAAATAAAAAATCGCCCTTTTCTGCTGACAATAACCACATTCATCACCGGCTGTTAAAATTGGTAACAAGTCATTTTAAAGTTACCCTCATTATAATTGCAGCAAATTCGTTTATCATAGCTTTTGCGATGTTACTTAACTATTTATTACTTAATATCAATCTTCAGTTTATTTTGGTTTTTCTTTTGGGCGTGGGCATTTCTTTTATTCCTTCAATTGTGTTAAAAATTAAATCGACAGAAAAAATTAAAACTTCAGACCCTATTAAGCAATATTCTTAAATTCAAAAAGAGAGTTCTTGAAATACAAAAAATAAAAGGAACCGTTCCTTCTGCTTAAATCAGAAAGAACGGTTTTTTTTATTTTTTTATCAGTTTAAAATTTACTTTAAATGATGACCCTTAACCTGTACCACATCACAAAAAGTTAAATGTAAGGGTGAAAAAAAAGCTTCTGCCGGGCGAAAAAATTGGTCGTTTTTCAAGCCCCTGAACTGTGCGTGAAAGGTGTTCGTAAAAAGCAGTGTCGAACAAATTTAAAACGCCACCGGTTGCTGTTATTGCATTTGACACAACCCACGAAACTTTTGTATCAACAATATTAAATGCCGGCGTAACAGTTTCACCAAAAGAAGTTGATATCCGATCCTGTTTCATTGCCTGACGAAATAAAATCTCGGGTAAAAATTTATCGTTAAAAAAATTACCATACAAACGGTACCTAATCTCCAAAGGAGCGA
>DAOPKR010000117.1:12589-15253 GCA_035391305.1 Draconibacterium sp. | reverse complement strand
GGAACAATTGTAAATGCAATTCCGGTTGCAACCCTCACCCCTGCGCAAATTATGCAGGGTCTGCAAATAAATATGGATGAAACCAGCTTTGCATTAATCGATAATTTTACTTACAAAAAATACAGTGTAAACGCTGTTAAAGTAATCTACAACACAATAGACGGAAAAGGTAATCCAACCATTGCTTCGGGAGTGGTTTTTCTGCCGGCTGTGCAAAACGAAACTTATTTACCGGTGTTCTCCTACCTGCACGGAACTTTAACAAGGGATGCCGATGCTCCGTCGAACCTGGTTGGAATTGAATCTACAATTGGCTGGATCATGTCAATGGATGGCTATATTTCGGTTTTGCCCGATTATATTGGACTGGGTGATGGTCTGGGAATTCATGCCTACACCCATGCAGAATCAGAAGCTTCAGCAAGTATTGACTTGTTAAAAGCTGCAACGTTGCTTTGTTCAAATCCGCTTATTAAATCAAAGCCCAACGGCAATCTTTATCTGAGCGGCTATTCACAGGGAGCGCATGCAGCATTGGCTACGCAAAAAGAACTCGAAACAAACCCACTGTCAAATCTGACTTTGCAAAAAACCGTTGCAGGAAGCGGCGCTTACAGTCTTTCCTATATTCAAAAGAACTTTATATTTAATAATCCTTCATATACCAATCCCTCTTTCCTGCCATATCTGCTTTTGGGATATCAGGATGTTTATGGAAATCTTTACTCAAATCTGAACCAGGTTTTTGTTTCACCTTTTAATAACGATATACCGGGATATTTTGATGGATTAAAGGACGTTGAAGAAATCGACGGTTTTTTGCCAGCCAATTGGAAATCGATGTTTGTACCCAAATATCTTTGGAACATTCAGTACAATTATTTTCACCCTGTAAATATCGACTTAAGAAAAAATGATCTGATAAACTGGAAACCTAAAACTGATTTGTATCTGTATTTCAGCACCGGTGACGAGCTTGTTGCCAAAGAAAATTCAATGCTTGCCTATTTATCTTTTCTTTTAAAAGGAAGCAGAAAAGTAACCTGCTTGCCGGTGAGCAATTTAACGCACGCTGCCACAGCCCCATACGTTTTACTGCTTGCAAAAATTCAGTTCGATTGTGCGTCAGGAATAAATCCATGTGGATTGAATCTCACAACATTGGCCAGTCTGTTAAAATCAGGTTCAACCACAGATATTTCAATGTTTGAAGCGGCATTAAATGAAAACGCAACGCTTGATGAAAACGAAATTTATGCAAACAAGGAAATAAAAACCTATTTTGATATTGCCGAAGAAAAAACCCAGCTTCTGAATATTTATCCAAATCCTTCAAGCGATGTGGTTTTTATTGAAATTCCATCCGAATCGGGAGTGAATTCAAAATTAAACATGTATGACATGCAGGGAAAAATTGTTCACAATGAAATCGTTACGAGTAATATCATTCAACTGAATGTGAAACAATTTGGAACCGGTGTTTATAAAATTGTTTTAAATGGAGAAGTAAACCGAACAGCAACTTTAGTTGTAAATTATTAAAAAAATTATAGTATTCTGAGCCATTTGCATGATGGTCAGCTGTTTAAAAAAGAACCGTTCTCACTTCATAATGAGGAAAGAACGGTTCTTGTTTTTTCAATTGCCGGTAATTTCGGAAACAAAGTTATTGGTATTGTTTTTGTAAATTTCAGTCCTATTAATTTCAAATAATATGAATTCAAAAACATCCATTCTGGTAATTTTCCTTATTGCATTTATTTCTCTGGCTGGGAAAACTCAGTCAAACCATAACATAAAAAATGACTATGAATATTACTGGAAAAAAATCGATTCACTTGAAATTGCCGGATTGCCGCGAACTGCTTTAATCGAAGTTGAAAACGTTTACAACAAAGCAAAAGCCGAAAAAAATACTGCGCAACTTTTAAAATCGTTGATTTTCAAAATGAAATTCAGCTATGCTTTTGAAGCTGATAATTATGCAAAACAGATTGTAAAGCTTGAAGAGGATGCAAAAAAAATGGGCTTCCCTGATTCGGCTGTCGCTCATTCAATGCTTGGTGAAATGTATTGGAACTATTTCACACAAAACAGGTATCAATTTTACAATCGCACCAAAACCACAGATTTTTCACCTGCAGATATACAAACCTGGAGCCTCGAACAGATTTTCGAAAAATCAAGAGAACATTATTTGAACTCGATAAAAGAAAAAGACAAACTTTATAAAATTGATGCTGATTCACTGTTAAAGGGAATTACACAAAATGGTTATCCCGAAAATTTCCAGTTTAAAACCGTTTATGATTTTCTTGCCTTTCGCGCCATCGACTTTTTAAGGTCCGATGAGAATTATCTTGCAAAATTCACCCCTTCATTTAATATGAATGATGAACGTTTTTTTGGTGCAGCCGCCGATTTTTTGAAAATGAATCTCAACGAATCAAAATCTCCTTCCAATACAATTTTGGTACTTCGAATTTTTCAGGACCTGTTGCAAATACACCAGGAGGAACAGAATACTAAGTATTTTTTGCTGACAGATCTTCAACGCATAATTTTTGCATTTCAGAAATCAACTAATCCTGAAAAAGATGAACTGAATATAAAAGCGCTGGAAAAACTGCTAAGCGAATGTTCTGATTATCCTGATATTCAAGC
>DAOPKR010000117.1:0-12489 GCA_035391305.1 Draconibacterium sp. | reverse complement strand
TAAAAGCGCTGGAAAAACTGCTAAGCGAATGTTCTGATTATCCTGATATTCAAGCTGAAGTTAAATTTCAACTGGCACATGCGATTTATAACCGAGGAAACAAATTCAGTAAAATAACAAACGAAAAGTACCGCTGGGATTATAAAACTGCAAAAACTATAAGTGAAGAAATTCTCGAAAAAGGCAACCAGATTGACAGTTTCACCCTTGAAAACTGCCGGGCACTAATTTCAACAATCACGGAAAAACAGCTTGCAGTTACTTCCGAAGAGGTTTTAATTCCCGATGAATCATCGCCGGCGTTGGTTAATTTCCGGAACATTGATTCAATTTATGTGCGGATCATAAAAAGTTCGTATAAAGAATTTGACTCGCTGCAACAAATCGTGAACCGGCAGATTCAACCCAACAATATTCAAACTTACGAAAAACTAATGGCCGACACTTTGCAGCATTTTAAGCCGGTAAAATCTTTTTCATTACAACTTCCTGAAACCACAGATTTTCGTGGCCATTCAGCAGAAATTATTTTACCCGAACTTTCTGCCGGGCAGTATATTTTTCTTTTTTCTGCTGATCCTTCATTTAACTATTCTGAAAATGCAGTTGCCTTTGATTTCAAATCAGTTTCGAACATTAGTTTTATTAGCCGCTCAAACAAAGAAGGAGATCGGGAATATACATTATTTCATCGCCAAACCGGAAAACCACTTACAAATACTGTGGTAAAAGCATTCTTCGTAAAATATGATTACCGGAGAAGAAAATCAACAGTTGAAAACATTGAAACACTAAAAACAAACAATGAAGGTTATGTTAAAATAAAACCCCGGGAAAACAATTCAACACTGATTGTTGAATTTAAAGATGGCAAAGATTCACTTTCAACAAAAAACTACAATAACCAGTTTGGAAACGGTATTTACATGTATAAAAACCGGGAGCAAAAACAATGGGAGACCCAAACCGTGTTGTTTACCGACCGCGCTATTTACCGTCCGGGGCAAACCGTTCATTTTAAAGGGATTGTGTATAAAACCGATTTTGAAAAGAAACATGAAATAGTTACAGGCTTTTCAACCACGGTGACGCTTTTTGATGTGAACAGTCAAAAAATTTCCGAACTGTATTTAAAAACCAACGAATTCGGAACTTTTAGCGGAAGTTTTATCTTGCCGCAAGGTGGATTAAACGGAATGATGTCGATTCGTGAACAAAACGGACAAAAATATTTTAATGTCGAAGAATACAAACGGCCAACTTTTGAAGTGGAGTTGGAAAAAACCAAAGGCACACCAAAAATCGGAGAAGAAGTTTTGGTAAAAGGAATTGCCAAATCCTTCACCGGCGCTCCAATTGACGGTGCAACAGTAAAATACAACATTGTAAGAAATTCCCAATTTCGTGAATGGTACCGCCGGCCGCAACGAAATGTTGAGGTGCCGGTTTCAAGTGGAGAAACCACAACAAATGAAAAAGGGGAATTTGAATTCACATTTATTGCTGTACCGGATTACAACGACGACATTCAACTGAAACCCACCTACAATTTTACTGTTACTACCGATATTACTGATATTAACGGCGAAACCCGTTCAGCAACAAAAACCATTGCGATTGGATACACTGCCCTAATTTTACAATCCGATTTTCCTGAATTGGCGGACAAAACAAAATTGGATTCTGTACAGCTTTCAACAACAAATCTTGAAGGTGAGTTTGAACCCGCAAAAGGAAAAATCACGATTTACAAACTGCAATCGCCGGGAAAAACCTATCGCGAAAGATATTGGGAAATACCCGATACATTTATTTATTCTGAAAAGGAATTTCATGCAAAACTGCCGAACGACCAGTATTTCGAAGAAAATAATTTCATGACCTGGAAAACCGAAAAAATAGTTCAGCACGGCGATTTTGACACAGGAATTTCAAAAACCTTTCAACTTGAAAAAGCAAATAAATGGAGTTCGGGAAAATACATGGCTGAATTAAAATCGACAGATAAATTTGGAACTGAAGTATTATCAAAAACCTGGTTCACGCTTTATTCTTCAAAAGAAAACAAAATGCCTTTTGCCGTAACAGATTTTTTCAATTTGAATAAAAAAAAGGCAAAACCG
The DNA here is from genome assembly GCA_035391305.1 of Draconibacterium sp. Lineage (GTDB taxonomy): Bacteria > Bacteroidota > Bacteroidia > Bacteroidales > Prolixibacteraceae > Draconibacterium. Next base: position 10,366 of record DAOPKR010000117.1, on the reverse strand, counting down.
GGCGACACAATTCATTTTCTTTCCGGAACTTCAGAAAAGGAAATTACCGTGTTGTATGAACTCGAACAGAACAGTAAAATATTGGAAAAGAAATGGTTGACGATTAAAAACAGCCTGCAGAAAATAAATATTCCAATAACAAAAGAATACAGCGGAAATATAAGTTTGAACTATGTTTTTGTAAAAAACGGGCGGCTTTACAATCATTCCGAATTCATTTCGGTGCCTTATTCTGAGAAGGAAATTGCCATAAAATTTGAAACTTTCAGGGATAAACTTGCACCGGGAGAAGCAGAACAGTGGCGTATAAAACTGACAGGGAAAGATGGTGAAAAACTTGCGGCTGAAATGGTGGCAACCATGTACGACGCATCATTGGACCAATTCAGCCCAAACAGTTTTGATTTTAATGCAAACAGGTTTTGGTGGCCGTCGCTCAGTTGGAATTCGTACATGGGTTTTCAACCTCTCCGTTTAAATATCATTGCTGAAAACTGGAACAATTATGTTCCGGTAAAAGAAATACAATTGAATAATTTGCAATGGTTTGGCTTTAGTTATTTCTATCAGCCACAGTTTTCTGAAAATGAACTAAATATTATTCGTGAAGGTTCGGTTGTGATTATTTCAACGAAAAAAGGAGAAAAAGTAACTGTCAGCGGAACTGTTAAAGATTACACAAACGAAGTAATTCAAGGGGCAACTATTTCAGTAAAAGGAAATAAAAACAGCACATTAACCGACAAAGACGGAAAATTCAAACTCGAATTTGCAGGACAGAATGCTATAATTGAAGTTTCTCAGATCGGATACAAAACACTTGAATTTGAAGTTTCGGGGAGCCAGGTTGTTGATATTATTCTTGCCAATGAAAACACCGGTTTGGATGAAATCGTTGTTACAGGTTCAGGACTACAATCGAGGGTAATGAAAACAAGCGCAATGTCTTCAGTTAGTATCCGGGGAAATTCCTCAGTAATTAATCAGGCTGATTTGAAAATGGAGGAATTAGAATCTGATAGTCAGGTGTTTTTTATGGTTGACGAAGAAAAAATATCGCCATCTCCTGCAGCTTCTCAACTTTTAAACACAATTTCAACCCGGAAAAATTTAAACGAAACGGCATTTTTCTACCCGCATTTGCTTACAAATGAAGATGGTGAAATCATTATCAATTTTACAGTTCCCGAAACGCTGACAAAATGGAAAATGCTGGGATTTGCGCACACAAAAGATTTAAAAACCGGTCTGATCGGGAAAACGTTGGTAACAAGCAAAGATTTAATGGTTGTGCCCAATTTGCCGCGATTTTTACGTGAAGGCGATAAAATAACACTGACTTCGAAAATTGTAAACCTTTCTGACAAAAAACTGGAAGGCCGGTCGCAACTGATGTTTTTTGATGCCTTAACCATGAACCCAATTGATGACTTATTAAAAAACAACAGTTCGCAAAAAGCGTTTCTGGCAGAAGCCGGTCAAAGTACTTTGGTGAGTTGGGAAATTGAAGTTCCTGTTGGAATACAGGCAGTTGCTTGCCGTGTTGTTGCGCAATCAGGCGATTTTACTGATGGCGAAGAAAAAGTTATGCCGGTTTTATCGAACAGGATGTTGGTAACCGAAACGCTTCCAGTCTGGGTAAAACAAGGTCAAACAAAAACTTTTACGCTTGACAAACTTGTCAACACAACTTCCGAAACATGGAAAAATCACGCACTTACACTTGAATTTACAGCTAATCCGGCGTGGTATGCAATTCAGGCTTTGCCGTATATGATGGAATATCCGTATGAGTGTATCGAGCAAACGTTTAGCAGGTTTTATGCCAACGCAATTGCCAGTTTCGTAATCAATACAAACCCAAAAATAAAGCGCGTTTTTGATGCCTGGAAATCTGAAAACAATGGTGATGCATTTCTTTCGAAACTGGAACAAAACCAGGAACTTAAAAATGTACTGATAGAAGAAACACCCTGGGTACTTGATGCGCAAAATGAAACTGAAAAAAACAAACGCATCGCGCTGCTTTTCAACCTTAATAAAATGAACGGAGAACAGGAAAAAGCCATCCTGAAATTAAAACAGGGACAATATCCTTCGGGCGGCTGGCCCTGGTTTGAGGGTGGAAAAGAGAACAGGTACATAACACAGCATATTGTTTCGGGCTTGGGACACCTCAGAAAACTTAATGTTTTGGATGCCGAAAAAGACCCGGAGGTTTGGCAGATGCTTGAAAAAGCAATCCATTTTCTCGACAATGAATTATTACAAGAATACAATCAGATAAAAAAAGATGTAAAAAAAGAAGACCTGCCGAAAAACCACCTTTCAGTTATCGCAGTTCATTACTTGTATGGCCGTAGTTTTTTTAAAGAAATTCCACTTAATGAAGAAGTTGTGGAAGCAGTTCATTATTTTAAAGAACAGGCCGGCACATTTTGGCTGAAACAGAATAATTACATAAAAGGGCTGACAGCGCTAGCTTTGTTTCGTGACGGACAAAAGGAAATACCGCTTAAAATCGTTAAATCGTTAAACGAACATGCAACTCATTCCGATGAATTGGGCATGTTCTGGAAAACTCAGTGGGGTTACTACTGGCACGAATCGGCAGTGGAAACACAAAGTTTGATGATAGAATTGTTTGATGAAGTCGCGCAAAATAAAACCGCAGTTGACGAATTGAGGGTGTGGCTGCTTAAAAACAAACAGACAAACAACTGGAAAACAACAAAAGCAACGGCAGAAGCCTGTTACGCGCTTTTACTGGGCGGCACCAACTGGCTGGCCACAGAAAACAAGGTAACTTTTGAAATTGGCGGAAAGAAACTCGAACCTGAAAAAGATGAAACATTAAATATTCAGGCTGGAACGGGATATTTCAAAAAAGTGTGGCACGAAAACGAAATTACCCCTGAAATGGGAAAAATTACAATTTCGAAACCCGATCCCGGTATTTCATGGGGAGGTTTGTACTGGCAGTATTTTGAACAACTTGACAAAATTACTTCTGCTGAAACACCTTTAAAAATAGAAAAGAAACTTTTCAAGGAAGTTCAAACTGAAGGAGCCAAAACTATTGAACCAATTGATGATTTACATAAATTATCGGTTGGTGACAAGGTAATTGTCCGTGTTGTTCTCAGCACTGATCGCGATATGGAATTTGTACATCTTAAAGATTTGCGGGCATCATGTTTTGAACCTGTGAATGTTTTGTCGGGTTACCAATACCAGGATGGACTGGGTTATTACCAATCGGTAAAAGATGCTTCGATGAACTTTTTTATAGATTACCTGCCCAAAGGAAAATATGTTTTGGAATATCCGCTGTGGGTTTCGCATCAGGGAAATTTCTCAAATGGCATAAGCACAGTTCAGTCGATGTATGCGCCTGAATTTTCTTCTCATTCCGAAGGAAAAAGAATCTCAGTAAGTGGGCATTAGTTTTTATTATTATCTCATTTAAGAAACTAATAATCCCGTTTCTGGACAAAAACAAAAAGTCAACTTATACATAAAACACTGTATTTCAATACATTCATAAAATTGGCTTAAAATTTGAATTTTGTTAAACAGATAATAAAAATTCGGGAAAATTTTTATTTGGGTCCTTCGTTAAAGATGGAATTCATATCGAATTCCATCTTTTTTAATATCTAAACCTTACTTTTGCCTTTAAAAATTTATATTCACACAAAAAAAGTTGATATGTACAAAAGTTTTATGGTTTTGGTTTTCATTCTGCTCTTTTCTGAAAGTATCTTCTCTCAGGATAGATATTCGGAACCCTGGTTTGACGAAATTAACACCGAAACATATACCTATGCCACAAAAGATGGCGAAAAGCTAAACCTTGATATTTATCTTCCGCAAAATGATGCTGAGTTTGAACGGGCAACAATTATTTATATTCACGGGGGTGGATTTAGCGGAGGACAAAGAGATTCTGAAAAAATAAAAAACTTTTGCAAACAAATGGCTGGTTACGGATATGTTGTTGCCTCGATATCATACCGGCTCACACGAAAGGGAAAGGATACGGCATTTGGTTGCAACTGCCCGGCTGAGGATAAACTAAATACATTTATTTATGCTGTTCAGGACGTTCAGGATGCAACATTTTACCTTATTGAAAACCGCGAACAATTTGGTATCGACCCCCAAAAGATAATTCTGGCGGGTAGCAGTGCCGGTGCTGAAACAGCGCTAAATGCTGCGTATTTACCACCAATGTGTTATGGTCTTGACTCGGGGCCTGTTTCCTATGCAGGGGTAATCAGTATGGCAGGCGCAATTCCTGACACAGTTGCGATTTATGATGAATCGGCTGTTCCAACCATGCTTTTTCATGGAACTGACGATAATCTTGTTCCCTACTCTACCGCACCTCATCATTATTGCAAAAACGGCGATCCGGGGTATTTAATACTAAACGGATCATATACAATTGCGCAAAAACTTAAACAGTTGGAAGTGCCCTACTGGTTACACACAACTTGCGGGGCAGCCCATGAAATGGCTGAAAAACCAATTACTGAATATTTTAATGAAATAATGGATTTCTGTTACAGTTTTGTTATTAATGGTGAGAAAGAATCGAGAAATACAATAATTGACGGGACACAAAAGAAAGAAACATTCAGACAATTTGATTTCTGCACGAATTAAAAATATTACACAATGAAAAAAATATTATTACTTATCTTAATCCTCACACCGTTTTCAATGTTTGCACAGCAAATGAATATCATGACATTCAATATCAGGTTTAACAATCCCGGTGATGGAATAAATGCCTGGCCGAACCGGGTAGAAATGGTAAGTGGATTATTGAAATATCATGAACCTGATATATTTGGATTTCAGGAAGCACTGATTGGCCAGATTGAAGATATACAAAATACAATGCCCGACTACGAATGGTTTGGCGTTGGCCGCGATGACGGAAAAAAAGGAGGAGAATTTTCTCCTGTTTTCTTTAATAAAAAGAAATTCATTTTAATTGAAAGCGGAACTTTCTGGCTTTCTGAAACTCCTGAAAAGCCAAGCAAATCGTGGGATGCAGCTTTACCGAGAATCGTAACCTGGGGCAAATTCAAATCGAAAGTTACAGGTAAGCAGTTTTTGTATTTTAATACACATTTCGACCACAAAGGTGATGAAGCCCGGAAAAACTCGGCATTCGTTATTCGCGACAAAATAAAAGAGATCAGCGGAAACCAGGGCTTGCCGGTAATTTTAACAGGCGATTTCAATTTATATCCGGAATCGGAACCGATTGGCCTGATAAAAACATTTATGAAAGACAGCCGCGAAATTACCGAAACTCCACCATACGGACCAGAGGGAACATTCAACAGTTTTGACTGGAATGCGCCGATGGAAAGAAGAATCGACTATATTTTTACACAGGGTGGAATTAAAGTATTAAAATATGCAGTTTTAACCGATTCAAAAAATCAGCGCTGGCCATCAGATCATTTACCGGTTTTTGTAAAAATTCAAATGCCTTAACGATAATTTGTTTTTATTTTGAAGGAATTAACGAGCCTGAAAAGCCAGGCCCTAAACTTTAAATTCCTTAAAATGAGGTTCAAAAACTAAACAAAAGTTAAAACTTTAGCAGTAATTCCGCTTTGTCACTTTACTGCCGTCATTATTTTTATCAGTATTTACCCTCACCTTCTTATCAATATGAAAACAGATTTTCAAAATGAAATCTGACTTCATATATGAAATTTCAGTTTTGTACTGAACGCCAAACCTTTACAACTTTTCGACTTTAGCGGCACGCATTTCGCCTGTTTAATAGCGATTTTAATTTATTTATTTTTTAATTAAACAATTCAATGTCATGAAAACAAAAATGTTCAGTTTATTAGTTATGTTAATGTTTGGGGCGTTCACAATATTTGCCGCCGAAAAAACAGAAAAAGTGAAAGTTAGCGGTGTTAGCGACACCTGCAAACAAAAAATCCAGGAAACTGCACTTGCAGTAGATGGCGTGTCAATGGCCGACTGGAACAAAGAATCGCAAATGCTTTCAGTAACTTTCGACGACAGTAAAACTTCCCTCGACAAAGTTGAAATTGCAATTGCGAAAGCAGGTCACGACACTGCTAACCACAAAGCAACAGATGAAGATTACAGCAAACTTCCAAAAGAATGTAAATATCGCAAAGGCGATAAAAGTGAAGAGTAGTTTGTTCGCTTTGTATTATGGAAATGGGACTGTATCTGCAGTCCCATTTTTTTATGCTTTGTCCTGTGATTTTTCCGTTTGCAAATTAACGTGAAAACTATTTCCTTTAGCACATGCTTGAAAGTATTGGTCAACTAATAATCAAAACCTCCGATTTTATTTGGGGAGCCCCTGTTTTAATCCTTCTTTTGGGAGGCGGGTTCTTTTTTCTTATCTATTCGCGATTAGTTCCTTTGCGATATTTTGGCCATGCCATCGGGATACTTGCCGGAAAACACAAGGATGCGGGCAACACCGGCCAAATAAAACCTTATCAGGCGCTTGCCACGGCTCTTGCGGGCACCATTGGAATGGGAAATGTAAGTGGCGTTGCCGTTGCAATTACAATGGGCGGTCCCGGAGCTGTTTTCTGGATGTGGGTAACTGCTTTGCTTGGTGTGAGTACCGAATTCTTTAGCAATACACTTTCGGTTATGTTTCGCGGTAAAGATTCGAACGGCGAAATCCAGGGCGGGCCAATGTATTATATTACCGAAGGTCTTGGCAAAAACTGGAAACCAATGGCCATTTTCTTTTCGGTAGTGGGAATGATTGGCGTTTCTCCGCTGTTTCAGGCAAACCAGCTAACGCAAATGATTGCCCATGTTTTGCTTACTCCAAATCAGGTTGAAACTTCATTTACCTCTGATTTACTTACAGGAATTATCATATCGGTAATAGTTGCTGCCGTTGTAATTGGCGGGATTAAAAGAATCGGAAAAGTAACGGGAAGCCTTGTCCCCCTGATGGTTGGAGTTTATACAATTGCAGTTTTATACATTATATTTTCAAATTCAACGCAAATTATACCGGCATTTAAAACCATTTTTAACGATGCCTTTTCGGGCGATGCGGTTTTGGGAGGATCGCTCGGTTCAATAATAGTTATTGGAGTTCGCAGGGCAGCTTTTTCAAATGAGGCCGGGCTTGGAACAACGCCGATGGCACACGGCGCTTCAAAAACCAGCGAACCGGTTCGCCAGGGTTTGGTTGCCATGCTTGGCCCGGTTATCGACACAATAGTTGTTTGCACAATGACAGCGCTTGCCATTATCATTACAAACATGTGGATCTACAGCAATGCCGACGGAATTACGCTCACAGCGCAGGCTTTCGATTCTGCCATTCCGGTTTTCGGCAAATATATTTTGGCTGTTTGTGTTATTTTCTTCTCCATGTCAACCATGTTTGCATTTCCATATTACGGCGTAAAATGCCTTGGATTTGTTGCCGGGGCAAAATACGGGCCTGTTTACAACTACATTTTTGTTCTGACAATTATCATTGGCGCTGTTTCCAATCTCAGGGTAATTATTGGGTTTATCGATATTGCTTTTGCACTGATGGCAATTCCCACAGTCATTTCAACAGTTTTGCTATCGCCGCATGTCAGGCGCGCTTCAGCAGTATATTTTTCAAAACTTAAAAGCGAACGAAAATTAAGATAAGCAATGACTGACAATCAAAAAAGTATTGAAAAGGCATTTTATTCCGATGGTTATAAACTTGGTATGAAATCAGCCATGTCAAATAATAACAAGGAAGTTTTATTTGAATCGGTTTCCGAAATGTATGATGCAATTGATGGTTTAATTGATAGTCTGACTGTCTTCGCCGAAAATAACAAACAGCGGATCGATTGCAAAAAAGGCTGCGAATGGTGCTGTCACCAGCCGGTTTTTGCGCTTGACTATGAACTGGAATACCTAAACGAATTTATTCAAAACAACTTTAACGAACAGGTAAAAAGTGAGATTGCAGACAGAGCCGAACAGAAAAGACAAAAACTTGGCCTGTTAACCGAAGCTGATCTGCTAAACGCCAAATCGCCATGTGCCTTGTTGAAAAACGGAGCATGCATTGCCTACAAGGCCAGACCAATGGCTTGCCGCATTTATCTTTCAGGCGATGTAAATTCTTGTTTAAAATTCTTTCATCATCCTGAAGATAAATCAAATTATCCAGCGCTGATAAACCTCACTTTACGTTGCGGACAAATGATGAACGAAGGCTTTAAAGCTGCCCTAAAAACAAACGGGCGAATCACAAACGAGTTCAGGATTGAAGAAAAGATTTTACAGGTACAGAACTAATTTTCACGGCCCGGTATTTAAAATATTAATCGATTTATATAAAACTCCGGTAGGTTGAACCCGCTATTTCAAAATCAGAAGCCCGGCAAAACTGTTCACTTCAGTTCAATCGCAAATTCCATAATCTCTTTTCGCTTCCGGGGTTGAAGTTCGCGCAATTTCAAATCTTCGGGTAACTGTTCCGGATCGCCGGGAAACCCGACAGCAATAACAGTTACCGGCTCAAAACCGGTAGAATCCAATTGCAGGAAGGCAATTGCTTTTTCTTTATCAAAACCAGCCATCTGATGCACTTGTAATCCCATTTCGGCAGCTTGAATTGCAATAGAAACATTTGCTGCACCAATATCGTGCAATGCACTTTTGTTGGGCAGTTTATTATAATCGTAATGTTTTTTTACAACCGAAACAATCAATACTTGTGCGTTTTTAGCCCAATGGGGGTTTATTCCTGCCAAAACACCAACCATTTCAGAAAATTTTTTATGGTTGCTACGTTGCACATAATAGTAACTCCACGGTTGCTCGTTCATCGCTGAAGGTGCCCACCGGGCTGCCTCAAGCAACAGATTAATCATTTCTCCTGTAACAGGTTTATCCGAAAAAGCCCGCGGGCTCCAACGGTTTTTTATTGCAGTATTTAATTGCATTTTTACTTTTTATGGTGAGTTGATTTTAACAATCCAAGGCTGTTATTGTTTGTTCCTGACATAATAAAGTGCAATCGGGTTAAAACCAAAATTTCCTCCTCTTCAAAGATTTTTATCACCCCTCCGGTTAAGTCATTCATTGCAGCGTAGATTTTATGCGCCATGACGAAAATAATTTACACTACACGGAAGATAAATTGCGCCACACGGAAGCAATTTGCGATGCTCGCAAATTGCTTCCGTGTGGTGACGGATTACTTCCAGGTACAGTAAATAAGCGTCTTTTACATGAAAATGAATTTCTACTATCCGGAAGTGAGATTTTATGCTTTTTCAGTTAAAACAATAATACTGTTAACCTGATTCTTCACAGTTGAATTTATATTCAAATTTTATTTTATCCACTTTAATTTTATTATAAAACCATTATACCGGAATCTCTCATTGAATATCCATACAATAAAATACATGTGTTCAAATAAATTAATCTTTCTGAATTACTTGTAAAATAGCTGTGTTTTGCACGTACCACTTCAGGAACGGCGTTTTTAAAGACTTTTATTTAATTCATAATCCCAAAAATCTGAAAATAAATACGCCTGAATTAATTTAAAATTTGTATTTTGCGTAGCTTTTAATTTGGCAAATCAATAAACAATACAATCGCTGAATTTAATTTTAAATCAAAATAATATGAAAAAAGAAAAAAGCATAGAATTATTAAACAGGGCCATTGCCGACGAGCTTGCAGCAGTGCATCAGTACATGTATTTCCATTTCCATTGCGACGACCAGGGTTATGATTTGCTGGCAAACTTGTTTAAACGCACAGCAATTGACGAAATGCTGCATGTTGAAAAACTTGCTGAAAGAATTCTTTTTCTTAAAGGTGAAGTTGAAATGATGGCTGCCGGAGAGGTGAAGAAAATACATGAAGTAAAAGAAATGCTTGCAATGGCAGTTGAAATGGAAGAAGGAAGTGCAAGGGATTATAATCTCTGGGCAAATGAATGCTCGGCAAATGCTGATTCTGTTTCAAAAAAACTGTTTGAAGCTTTGGTTGAGGATGAAGAAAGACATGGCGACCAATATGACGTTGAAATGGAAAACCTTAACAAATTTGGTGATAACTACCTTGCTTTACAGTCAATAGAAAGAAGCAAGAATATTGGCGCCGGGCACCCGGGAAGTATGTAAAATTTTTAAATTACAAGTCTTATGAATTACAGGGTCGATTTATAAAATCGACCCTGTAATTATTTTGTACCATCTCATACATTGTGCAAGTTCCCTGAAAATACTGATCTCTGTATTGAAATTGGTTTTAAAGCACTATCTCATAAACTGTGTAAGTTTAAAATACCGGGGGTTGCAACCCC
>DAOPKR010000116.1:8321-15266 GCA_035391305.1 Draconibacterium sp. | reverse complement strand
GCAGGCTGATATTCGTTTAAAATTTGAGAAGTTTTATCGGTTGCACCATCGTTTACAACAATTACATTTTCTGTGTAATTCCTCACCCTGTCAATAACATTTAACAGAGTTTTATCATTGTTGTAGGTGGGAATAATCACACAAACTTTTAAATCTTCAAACAAATCAGAAACTATCATTTAGCTCTCCCCTCAATTTAAAATATGTCTTTGTACCCGAGTAAATGCTGGCTTTTAACCTGAAACCGTTCTTAATTTCTTCAACCGAAATATCTAAAAAAACCTGGTTTGATTCATTGGGCAGCCACATGTTTATAAATTTCATGTCGGCAACCGAATTGAAAAACAATTCTCTTTTAAAATGGCTACGCACAACTTCTTTAACTATTTCCATCTGGCAAACACCGGGCATTACCGGATTGCCGGGAAAATGCCCATCAAAAACTGAATGGTTAGCGTTTATTTCAATTTTGAATTTCAAAACTGAACCTGAACTTTCTTCCAATTCTGAATATGTAAACAAGTCGTTTAGTAACATATCTAACTAATTCTTGTAAGCTCGATCCTCAATTTTACGGGTTTGTGCTGAATTTTTATTTTCTCAGCTTTTCCCCCGTTTATACTTTCAAACTGAATTTCTGTGTTATTGTAAATTGATTTCGATAAGATTTTTGTAACAATTCCATCTGCAAAATAATAAAAATCGCGGCTATCCTTTTTTCTGAAGAGAATTGTTTTGGAAACATTTTCACGATTCCTTTTTCGTTTTAACTGATGAATACCGGGTTCATCAAGCGCCAGTTTAAAGTCGTGGTACAACAGTTTGAAAAGTCCCTTTTTGGAAAGCGGTTCAATACAATAATTTACAGTAAAATCTTTTGGGGTGAAACTCATATCCAGCAAAGTCATTCCAACTTCCGACATTAAAACAGCACGAAATAAATTTTCCGACACTTTTTTGAATACAAAAATTCCTGAAAAATGTTTCCCGTTAACATCAATTGTTCCCCTGAAAATTGCTTCGGCCGCATTTGGCCCAAAAACCGGGATAAATGTTGAAACAGCTGAATTATTGCCTGTTTCAAGAGATTTTTGCGTACTGCAGGAAACAGCTAAAATGCACCAACTAATTAGAAGTAAAAGTTTTCTCATCAATTGGTTCGTTAAATTTTCTGTCGTTAAAAGTAATTTTTGTAAAATCTCCTGTCGATTCAATTATTTTAATTGAAGAAACTGCAAGGTCAGCTTTTTCAAAATAAATTTCAACTGCAGCAACATATTTTTTCATGTTCGCGTTTGTAGGTTTCAGCAGCAACTGGTATTGACCGGACGATTCATTTAACGAAAATGCAAAATCCTTGTTTTTACCCAAATCACCTTTTACCGCGCCAAGCATCAAATCGTTAATTTGCTTAAACAGCGCATTTGAACCCGCATCGAAAACATTTGTATTACTGCCGTCTTTTATCACAATTTCGTTACCATTAAAAAGTATCAGATATTTGAAAGGCTCGGTGTATTCCCATCTCAGCTGATTCTCCTTTTTATACCGAAACAAACCTTCCGACTTTACCGGAACATTTAAAAAGCTCAACTGCTTTTCCTGTACAAAATTGCTTTTAATGGTTTTTATTGATTCTGCCGTTTTATTTATTTCCGCCTGTATTTTGTCGAAGTTGGCAACAGGTTTAAAATTCTGTCCGATTGCCAGACAAGAACAAAAAAGGAAAAACAAAATTCCCTGCAAGAGTTTTATATGATTTTTTCTATTCATTATTTTCTAAAAGATTAGCGTCCAAATTAATTTTATCCTCCAAATATTTGTCGATCCTTTGAGTTGTGAAACCGTTTTCCAAAAGAAAAATCAATAACTGCTCTAAAATAAAAATAATTTGGGGCGAAGTATCGTGCAGCAAAATAATATCGCCCGATTTTAAATTTGAAGTAATTTTATTCAACGCTTTATTGCCAACATTATCCATTGTATCAAAAGACCTGATGCTCCAGCCAATGCAAATCATGTTTAGCTTTCGAATGGCGGTTGCTATGTTTGGGTTGCTCACACCATACGGCGGACGGAAATAACGGTTGGCTGTTCCTGTAATCTTTTTGATAAGCGAGTTTGTATTTTCTATTTCTGCTACCATTTCTTTTTTCGATTGCAATGGAAATTTATTTGAGTGTGAGTAAGTGTGATTTCCTATAAAATGCCCTTCATCAACTAAAAGTTTTGCCAACTCAGGATTTTCTTCCAAACGTTTTCCCACGCAAAAAAAATTGCCGGTTGCTTTGTAATCTTTCAACAAATCCAGAATAGCCCTGGTTTTTTCGCCGGGACCATCATCAAAACTTAAAAAAACTACTTTCTGTTTATTGGGTACTTTGCATATAACGGGCATGAAAAACTGCCATTTAACTTTAACAACTCCAAGTGTTACAACAACTGAATAGATTAAAATCAATACAATCAAAAAAATCCAGGCATATTCGAATCCAAATAATTGAAGTATTACCAAGGCAACTATAACAAAAGCAATAACAATATTTAGAGACCTGAATTTTAGCATTTCGATAAAAGCATAAATGACCAGGAATTATTACCTGCTGAATTTATTACCAGAACTTTTTCAAAGCCGCGTTTTGCTTCTCCGCGCAAACATGCGCTTTCGCCAACATTTGTATTCAAAACAGCGTTGTTTGCCACCCAAAGTGCAAAAGTTGAATCAGTTCCGAAATTACCCGAAAGATGCTTAAAACCGGCAATTGTTGAAGTTTCAAATTTTGAGTTCATCAGTTTCAGCAATTCTTTTGTTGCAGGAGTTCCATCAATTCCGGCAATCAACAAATCAATATCAGTATCTTTTAACTGGAATTTATTTAAAAAATCAGAAGAAACAGACTCCAAATTTTTATTCCTGCACGATAAAATTTCAACTCCAAGCAACTCTGCACTTGCCTGGGAAGAAGATTGATTTGAAAGGACAAAAAACCCGGCACCTTCACCCGGTGTAATTGTTTTATTCATTCCGGTTAACAAAGCTTCCTTTGTAATTTGCGCTTCCGATAAACATCCAATTTGTTTGTGCAGGTTAATGCTTAGTTCGGTTTGTTCATCGAAACCACCAATTAACGCGGTTTCAACCTCTCCGGTTTCAAGCATCAACATTCCGTCAATCAGGGCGGTTTCAAACGAAGCTTGTTTTTGAGAGTGTGTCAGATTTGTAACGTGTAAATTTTTGATTAATGCAATTTGTCCACCAACTGCATTGTGCGTTGAACGAATAAATGCTGTCGGGTTTAACAAACGCTCTTCATTTTCGTGCATTTGCAACAGAAAAACGCCTGTATCATCAATACATCCGTAACTTGAAGCAGTGATAATTACTTCGGGCGAAAAATCCCGAAGTTGCGCCAAACAATCAAATGCCGAAACCAAACTAAATTTAACAATACGACTCATCCGGCGAAGCATTGCCGGGGGAAGGTATTCTTTGTAGATTGGCTCAATAATATGTAAACTGCCATTTTCGGCACGTTCAAACTCATCGGGCAAAAAATTTTCACCAAGTGTTTTTTGTGCCGAAACCATTGACGATGCTACAATATAAACTGCCATTTTTCAGATTTTTGAAAAAATAAGTGTGCTGTTGTTTCCTCCAAAACCAAAAGAATTGGACAAAACATGGTTTACTTTCGCCTTTTTATATTCAACAATTGGTTTGCTTTCGATATCATCATCAGCCTGACTGAAATTCAATCCGGCATAAAGTTCCTGATTATGGATGGACAATATTGAAAACGCAGCTTCTACCCCACCGCAGGCGCCCAAAGTGTGCCCGGTAAATGATTTTGTTGAACTGTATTCAGGAATATTTTTGCCAAATACTGTGGCAATTGCTTTCGCTTCCGAAGAATCATTGTTTGGAGTTCCTGTTCCGTGCGCATTTATATAAGTAACTTCATTGGGTTTAATTCCGGCAACTGCCAGGGCTTTTTGCATCGAAAATGTCGCGCCGATTCCTTCAGATGAGGAAGCAGTTTGGTGATGCGCATCGTTTGAATTCGCATAACCCGACAAATAAGCCAATGCTTTTCCGGGTTTTACAACATTTTCAGCTTCCATAACAATAAAACCTGCACCCTCTCCCAAATTCAAACCAGCCCTTGAAATATCGAACGGGCGGCAATGATTTCTGTCAAGAATCATTAAGCTGTTGAAACCGTTTAAAGTAAAACACGACAAAGCATCGGTTCCACCGGCGATTACACGGTCAACGCGTCCCGATTTTATAAGACGGCCACCCAGCATAATTGCATTTGCTGCTGAAGAACAAGCTGTGCTGTATGTTGTTGTAAATCCTCCGGCCCCCAAAAAAGCAGCTGTTTTTTCAGTTGAATCGCCACAGGAATGAAGTGCAAGAATTTCGGCCAAATCCTTTTCTGAATAAAAATCAGTGATCTGTTCTGTTAAATCCATTCCACCAACCGTGGTTCCCGAAATAAAAGCGCAGGATTTTAATTCGTCAGCTTTCAAACCTGCCATTTCTACTGCTTCTTTGCCAGCATGAAAAGCCAGCAAACTTGTGCGCGAAACTTTTTTATGGGGCGCAATATTCAGTAATTCTTTAAGTCTTTCGTTTGAAAATTTAACTTCCCCCAAAACAAACTCGTCACGAAGCCGGGTGTTCAGATGCTGAACGGATGAAATACCGGTGCGCCCTTTTTGCAGGGCACAATTATTTTCATCAACGCCCAAACCAAGCGCAGAAACAACGCCAATACCTGTAATTACAACTCTTCGTGACATGGTTGCCAAAAGCTTTGGTTATGAATTCGCTTTGATATATTCGGCCATGGTTTTTACTGTCGAAAATACTTTACGTCCTTCGGCAGCATCACTGATTTTAATATTATAATCGCGCTCCATTAAAACTATAAGTTCCAAAGCATCAATAGAATCGAGACCTAAACCATCTCCAAAAAGTGGTTGAGTGGCATCAATTTCATCCGGTTCAATGTCTTCCAAATTTAACTGCGCAATAATTTTTTCCTTTAATTCCTGAATTAATTCATCCATGTTATTCTTTATTTAGTTTTTCAATATTCATTTTGTTAAACAACTTCCCGTCACCGGTTTTTGAAACCAGAAATAAACGTGCCTGATATTTCTCTTCATTTTCATAATTCACCCAACCTACAACAGCGACCTTTGCCGGACTATACAGAAAGACCAGTTCTGTTTGTTGCAAAAGTAAGTCAGAATCGAAATCTTCAGCAATAAAAAAAAGGTTTTCTCCCTTAATTTTATTTCTGATTGCAATTTCGCCCATCATAATATTGGGCAAGGTATAAACAAACAAAGCAGGACTTGCAATACTTTGAGCACTTTCCCAATATTCCATGTCGGTTGCAAGTGTTGATTCCGAGTTCGAAAAAACCATTGCAATTTCCTCATCGTTGTAATCTTCCCGATTAAAATTTTCAAATAAAACTTCTGATGCTATAAATGCAAGTTTGCATTGCGCATCCATTTTATAGAATTTCGGATATAAAATCTTTTTTTGTTTATAATATGATTTTAAAAAGGAGTTCAATTTACTATCCTCAAAAGAATAAATTATTCCGTTTGCATTGGCAATTTCTCCTTTTTGTATTGAACAATAATTAATAATTTCCATTTTCAATTATTTAGAATAAAGTATTGCCGCATTACAACCGCCAAACCCAGAAGCAATTTTCAAAAACGAATCAAACTGAAGATCGCAGGTTTCACCAATTAAATTTATTTTTTCTGAAACCCCATATTCTTCATGCCCCAAAGTACCAATTGCCACTGATTTTTCCATTGCAAAAAGCGTGATAATTGTTTCAATAATTCCGGCCGCTCCCAAAGTGTGGCCAAAAAACGATTTTAAACTGTTAACCGGTACTTCCTGTAAACCTGCCAGCACAATTGCTTTGGCTTCCATTTCATCGTTATACGGTGTTGCCGTGCCATGTGCCGAAATAAAACCAGGGTGAATTTTCGCCTGGTTTAAAGTAGATAAAATAGCATTTGCAAGTCCGTCACCGGTTCGCGAAGGTCCCGAAATATGGTTGGCGTCGTTACTCGAAGCTCCGGCCAGACATGAAAAGCCGCCAAACAAAGCTTCGGAATTTTCGCGTGTAAAAACCAGCGTTCCGGCTCCTTCTCCCAGCGAAAGTCCGTTCCGGTTCAAATCGAAGGGTTTGCAAGGTAGCGGACTAAGCGCTTTAAAAGATTGGAATCCTGAAATAATAAAATCGCTGATTAAATCGGCACCACACACAACAATGTTTTTGTACTGTTTTGACATTAGCATCCGCATTGCAACTACCTGAGCCAAAACACTGGAAACACATGCATTTGAAACAACCAAAGGTTTATTCTGTACCTGAAAATAAGCAGCTATTTTATTGGCACTTTCCCAAAGATGAAGTGTTTTTGAACGTTCATTCTTTGTTTCAAGTAAACCAATATTTCCCTTGGTTGTAGCCAGAATAATAAGGCAATCCCTGGATTGCATATCAATTGAGGATTGCAAAACTGCATCACTAATTGAAAGGATACAAAGTTTTTCGAAACGTGTTAACCGTTCATCCAGTCCGGGTTTCAGTGCCTGTTGTTTAAAAATTTCGTTATTTATTTTTGAGACCGGCTGAGGTGATTCCTTCGTTTGATATTTCAAACCTGATTGTCCGGACAAAACATTCCTGAAATTTTCTTCGGAAGTAAAACCCAAAGAACTAATAATATTGCTGCCTGAAATAGTTATTTTTTGCATTTAAATACCAACAGATTTTTTCCATTTTGTGTAAAACGGAGGGTTTGTTAATACCAGTTGCCCACTGCGGTCAGTAAAAACCTGAACCGTTTTGGCTTTAGCCAGCACCATCATATCAGATTCCCTGAAAATTGTATAACTGA
>DAOPKR010000116.1:3442-8221 GCA_035391305.1 Draconibacterium sp. | reverse complement strand
GTTTTGGCTTTAGCCAGCACCATCATATCAGATTCCCTGAAAATTGTATAACTGAAAATTATTTTGGCCGCATCAGAATTTACAAACTCTGTCTTAATAAGCAATTTATCGCCATATTTCGCAGATTGTTTGTAGTTTATACTCATATCAACAATCGGGATAAAATAACCCCGGGAAGCAACACCCAAATAACTTAAACCATGTTCAACACCAAATAATTCGCGGCCATCTTCCAGATATTTAACAAAGCTACCGTGCCAAACA
The DNA here is from genome assembly GCA_035391305.1 of Draconibacterium sp. Lineage (GTDB taxonomy): Bacteria > Bacteroidota > Bacteroidia > Bacteroidales > Prolixibacteraceae > Draconibacterium. Next base: position 7,957 of record DAOPKR010000116.1, on the reverse strand, counting down.
ACGCCCATTGAGTCAACTTCACTAAAACGGATATCTATTTTTTTTAGAACACTTATACTCATTAGCTAAAACTGCCATTTTTATAATGAAAAACTTCTCCTGAAATTCATCCAAAATTATACTAATTTGGGTAAAAATGAAAAATTGCCTCTTTGCTTTGCTGATTACCGAATTAATTTACAAAGCACCCGAGACAATTTTCATTTTTTAACTTAACAAAAAGCAAATGGGAGTTTATACAAGTTTGGTTAAAAATCAGAAGCTTAATCCGATTGTGAAATTTAAACAGGGAAGTGGAGATTTGTCGCTGCTGCTATTAATGCTTCCCAAAAAATCACCGTCGTCATCCACGTTTTCAAGTACAGGACTAATCGTATTGTACTCAATCCCGAGCATCAGTATTTTGTAACGAAAATTTACCCCCGTTGAAACACCAAATGTTCCGATATTTGCATAAGCATCGGCATCATCGGTATTTCCGTCATATACCAATGCAGTAGCAGTTACCCATGCTATATCTGCTTTCACGTATGCATCAAATGCCAAATCCTTTACCGGACTAAAAGTGAAAGATGGGCCGATTTTTGAATCAAACCGTAAAGTGCCAAGATCTAAATCGTTAGAATTATCGGAGAATTGATTATAACAAAAAGTAAGATAATCAACGTCGAGACCAACTGCCATATTCTCGGGCAGTGGTATTTTTTTGAACATAAAAATTGTTCCAATTTCGCCCACAACACCAAATTTACTTGCTCCATTCCAATCAGATTCTTCACCACCAAATTGTTGCCACGAGGGGCTTGAATAACCCATTCGGAAATAAAACTCGTTATCAAAACGACTTTGTGCAAAACAAGAAATTGCAACAAAGGTTACCAATAAAAAAACAAGCATTTTTTTCATGATTTTTAAGTTTAAATGTTAATTGATAGATAAATAGTTATATAAATTCAAAGTAAGTAATTTCAAAACCTAAAATAATTGAATCATCCACAGCATTAGAATCTTTTGTAAATAGTAATCCGAATTATATTACTGGTAAAGAACACATAATTTAACAATAAAATTACAAACTATTTTGTTAAATTCATATACAAAGATTTTCTCATTTAAGATAAAATAAGAATGTGTATGTTAGGAAAAAATATCAAAATGAAGAATAAAGTACCAGGAAAATTAATTTCAAATGAATTGCTGATTTTATTGCTGGTAGCGTAAACTTATTATGATTGTAAACATAGGATTTTTAAAATCAATTAAACCTGCTTTTTAAAAGTTATAATTGTTAATTCCCAAGAAATTAAACAAAAAAAGCTTATTTAGCACTTTAAAACTTTAACAAAAACTAGCTATTAATAACTAAATATCAATACCTATCCATTATGAATTCAAATTCACAAAAATTATCAGTTAAAGAGAAAGTTGGCTACAGCTTGGGAGACTTAGCGGCAAACCTGGTTTTTCAAACATTGATGACTTACCTGGCCTACTTTTATACAGATATTTATGGCCTTGAAGCAAATCATGCTTCGGCAATTATTTTATCAGTCGGGCTTGTAGCAGCTTTTGGCTTTAATCCGATTATTGGTGCAATTGCCGACAGAACCTCCTCTCGATGGGGTAAATTCAGACCCTGGATACTTTTTACGGCAATTCCGCTTGGAGTAATTGCCTTACTGGCTTTTAGCACTCCCGATTTTGCATATAAGGGCAAAGTAATTTATGCAGTGGTAACATACACGTTATTACTTCTGTTATACGCGGCAAATAATTTACCATATTCCGCATTGAGTGGTGTGATAACCGGCGATATGGGAGACAGGAACAGCTTGTCGTCTTACCGTTTTGTTGCGGTAATGTTCGCCCAGTTTTTTGTACAGGTATTTATGCTGCCAATTATTGAATCAGCCGGAGGTGGAGACAAAGCCGTTGGAATCGAAATTGTTATGACCTGGCTTGCAATTATCGGAACGATAATGCTTTTAATTACATTTTTTACAACCCGTGAACGTATTGTTCCAAAACCTGAACAAAAATCAAGTTTAACCGAAGATTTAAAAGATTTATTTAAAAACAGGCCATGGGTAATTATTTTAACAGTCACAACTTTATTATTTGTAACCCTTGCCATGAAGGGCGGTTCGTATGTTTATTATTTTCAGAATTATGTTAACAAAGAAGAACTGACTTCATTTATTCAGCCAATATTAAACACGTTATCATCTGTTGGTATTAATTTTTTTGGTGAAAATCCCGTATCGGCAGGGTTTGGTTTGTTTAATGCAGGCGGCATTATTTTTATGATTGTTGGCATTACATTATCAAAAAAATTTGCAGATAAATACGGAAAACGCGATGTATTTATGACCGCATTGTTTATCTCAACAATTTTCATAGCTATATTTTACTTTTTCAGTCCCGGTTCGGTTGAATTAATGTTTGCATCACAAATATTGCACGGGTTTTTCTATGGTCTCACCATTCCTTTATTGTGGGCCATGATTGCCGATGTTGCAGATTATTCGGAATGGAAAAATAACCGGAGAGCAACCGCCATAATTTTTTCAGCAATGATGGTTGGATTAAAAGGTGGTTTGAGTATTGGAGGTGCATTGGTTACCTGGATACTTGGTTTATATGGTTACATTACAAAAGAAGCCGCTGTTGCAGGCGAAATAATTATTCAACCGGAAAGCGCTGTTCAGGGAACCAGAATGCTTGTCAGTATCTTTCCTTCACTTCCATTTTTAATTGGCATCGCGTTATTGTTTTTCTATGAAATAAATAAAAGCATGGAAGTAAAAATAGAATCAGATTTAAAAGAAAGAAGAATTAAATAAAACCAAAAAAGTTAAAAAATGCCTGAAGATAGCATTCAACATATTGATTTTGATGATTTAAACAAAAGAGCGATTTCTCAGCCACTGGTAAAACACATTTACACTGCTGATCCGTCGGCACATTTTTTTAACGGGAAAATATACATTTATCCGTCGCATGATATTGATGCAGGAGAAGCTTTTGATGATTTGGGAAGTCATTTTGCAATGGAAGATTACCATATACTTTCGATGGAGAACATTGACAGCGAGGCAGTTGACAATGGTTTGGCGCTGCATGCTGATGATGTGCCGTGGGCTGAAAAGCAAATGTGGGCTCCGGACGCAGCAGAAAAAGATGGTACATATTATTTATATTTCCCCGCAAAAGGTTATGATGGAATATTCCGGATTGGTGTTGCCACCAGTTCATCGCCAACCGGGCCATTTAAGGCACAACCTGAAGCAATAAAGGGAAGTTTTTCAATTGACCCCGCGGTTTTTAAAGATGACGATGGCAGGTACTTTATGTATTTTGGCGGTATTTGGGGCGGGCAGTTGCAACGCTGGAGAAGCGGAGTTTTTAATGCAAATCAACCGGAAAGTCCAACCGCTTTTCTTCCAGAAAATAATGAGCCTGCCTTGTTGCCTTTTGTTGCAAAACTTACAGATGATTTACTTGAGTTTGCCGAAAAGCCAAAGGAGATAAAAATTGTTGACGAAAACGGCGATCTGCTTTTAGCGGGTGACATTGAGCGACGGTTTTTTGAAGCTTCATGGATGCACAAATACAACGGTAAATATTATTTTTCCTATTCAACCGGCGACACTCATTTTATTTGTTATGCAATGGGCGACGATCCCTATGGTCCGTTCACCTACAAAGGGAAAATATTAAATCCTGTGGTTGGCTGGACATCTCATCATTCAATTTGTGAGGTTTCGGGCAAATGGTATTTATTTTATCATGATTCGTCATTGTCAAAAGGAGTTACGCATTTACGTTCGGTAAAATTTACCGAGATCTCGTATAACGATGATGGAACTATTAATACAATTGATCCATATATCGAATAAATTTTGTTTGTTGTATTATTTATTAACATAACTAACTTCATAAGAAGCAGCATTTACTTTTTTGCTTTTTTCTTAAAATTGAAATCATTCCCAACCGTCTAAAAGACAAATACTTATCCGTTTATATCCGTTTACAAACACTTATTGTCGATTACAAGCATTTAATAACCGGATAACTTTTTGTGGCCGCTCTACCTTTGAATCAACAATTTCGTTCAAGGGGTTTGTAACAGGAACAGCCCCAAAATTATTAACTTAAAAAATAAACAAAATGAATGCATTAAGAAACAGCGTCAGGCTAATTGGCCACGTAGGGGAAGACCCAAAAATGAAAAAGTTTGACGGAGGAAAATCAGTTGCTAATTTCAGTATAGCAACAAACGAAATTTATCGCGACAGTAAAGGTGAAAAACAAAGTGAAACAACCTGGCACCGTTTGGTTGCCTGGGGAAAACAGGCCGAAATTATTGAATCTTATGTAAAAAAAGGATCTGAAATTGCCATTGAAGGCAAACTAACCAACCGTTCGTGGGATGATAAAAACGGCGAAAAGCAATACATAACAGAAATTGTAGTAAACGAGGTTTTGTTGCTTGACAAGAAGGTAAATTAGCAG